>JAHBXR010000043.1 GCA_019636335.1 Pirellulales bacterium | reverse complement strand
CGGGAGACGACACGATCCTCGGCGACGGCGCCGAAGGCAAGGCCGATTCTCTCTTCGGCGACGACGGCAACGACCAAATCTTCGGCCATCATGGGCATGACTTCATCGACGGCGGCGATGGCGACGACCTGCTCACCGGCGGCGACGGCGCCGAGGCGAACGACACGCTCCTCGGTGGCGCCGGCAACGACGTGCTCAGCGGCGGCGCGGGCAACGACAGTCTCGTCGGCGGCGCGGGCAACGACAGTCTCGTCGGCGGCGCGGGCCAGGACGTCCTCTTGGGAGGCTCCGGACTCGACACCCTCAAGGGAGAAGCCGGCGAGGATCTTTTACTGGCCGACAAGACGAACTTCGACCTCAACGCGGCGACATTGCTCGCCATCCACGCCGAATGGACCTCGGCGGGCAGCTACGAGGATCGCATCGCGCATCTCACCGGCACGACCGGCGGCGCGAACGGCACGACGTATCTGATTCCCGGCGCGACGGTCTTCGACGACGAGGTGATCGACCAGCTCACCGGCGGCGCTACGGACCTAGACTGGTTCCTCTACAACCTGCTGCAGGACATCCTCGGCGACCACGAACCGGGCGAAGAGGAGACCGACACCGCGGGATTCCTGCTGTCGTAGGTAAACGACAACAAGCAACGCGTTGCGTATCGAGAACCGGAGATCTTCAACAGCGATCAGGGAGTGCAGTTCACGGCCAAGCAGCTATCGGCACGGCCGGGCTCGCATCTGATCGGCCAATTCCTGCCCGAACGCGATTTTACGCGAATGGCGGAAGCCCTGGGCAAGCTCACTCAACTCCAGCAGCGGCAACAGGCTATCGCCACGTCATGGGGTTCGAATCTCACTGGAGCAGGCTGGAGATTGTAGGCCGTAGGCTGCAGGACGGAGGAGAAACGGCGAACCTCCGATTCCTACCGGGCTCCCCGTTGGTTGCCCTTGTTCACTGGCTACGTAACCAGAGCAAGTCGATAATCGATCGCGGATGTGCCGATACGACATCGAGCGGAAACGCATCGCGACAGACTGCCTGGCAAGGCATCTCCAACGGTATCCACACGGGCTGCCTTGTGGTCCAAGTTGTCCGATACATAATGAGAGCGATTTCCGTTTAGGTCCGATCGCTGCTCCTACGAAAAGCTCCACCATGCTCACCCGACGGCAGACGCTGCAAGGTCTGTGTGCGGCCGGATTGGCTGCCGCGTCCTCCGCGGTCCGCGCCGAAAGTCGCGACGCGACGCTCAACGTGTTGTCGTTCAACATCTGGAACGGGGGACGGCACGGCGGCTTGGAGCAGACCGCCAAGGTCATCGGTGCCAGCCAGGCCGATGTCGTCGGCATTCAAGAAATCGCCGAGAGCGGGCCAAAGCTCGCGGAGCTCACCGGGCTGAACCTGTTCGTGCAGGACGGGGACGCCCGTGGCGCGCTCCTCAGCCGGTTTCCCATCGTCAAAGCATCGGCCAACAAGTGGGGCGTGAAACTCGACGTGCAGGGCCGCGGGCCGCTGTGGCTGTTCAACGCGCACTTGCCCGCTTCGCCGTATCAGCCTTATCAACTCGCCGACATTCCCTATGGCAAGGGGGACCCGTTCATCAAGACCGCCGCCGAGGCAATCGCCGAAGCCATCCGCGCGCGCAGCGGCCAACTCGCCCGGTTATTGATGGACATGGGGCCGGCCCTCCGCGCCGGCGAGCCGATCCTGCTGACCGGCGACTTCAACGAGCCCTCGCATCTTGATTGGACCGAGCGCGCCGTCCAAGCTGGCCAGTGCCAGATGCCAATCGCCTGGCCCAGCAGCCGGACCATCGTGGACTCGGGCTTCACCGACGTCTACCGCACCGTTCATCACGATGAAGTCACTCGTCCCGGTCACACCTGGACTCCAGTCCCCAGCGAGCGCGAGGCGCATGATCGCATCGACATCGTCTACAGCCGTGGACTGAAGCTGGTTGCCGCGAAAGTCATCGGCGAGTCGTCCGAGCGTGCCGATCTCGTCGTCACCCCCTATCCTTCCGATCACCGCGCCGTGGCGGCCACGGTTGCGTTTACCTGATCTACGCATCGGAAAAGCCGTCCGCCGATTGGAGCCACCTCCTCTACACGAGGTTGACACCTAGCAGCCCGTTGAAAAAGTCTGGTTGACGTTGCGGTATGGATGGCGACAATTTTGGCGGTCGGATGCCCATGCCCGCTGTGAAGGGACGCACGCATGGCACTTGGTAAGCGCAAGCAGGAACAGCAGTCGGCTTGGATCGCGACCACCGAGTTGCCCAAGTCGCCCGGGCACCCGTTCTACAAGAAGCTGAACGAACTGCTGGCCGAGGCCGGCTTCGATACGTGGTTGGAAGCGCTCTGCGCTCCGTATTACGCCGCCAAGAAGGGGCGTGGGTGGCGTTTACTTCCGCATGATTCTCATCGGCTATTTCGAGGGCATCAGCTCGCAGCGCGGCATCGCCTGGCGTTGCCACGACAGCCGCTCGCTGGCCGAGTTCCTGGGCGTGCCGGTGCATGAAGAGACGCCCGACCACTCCAGCCTGTCGCGGATTCACGGCCGGTTGCCGCTGGAAGTTCATGAGGCGATGTTCCACTTCGTGCTCCAGCTGGCGGCCGAGAAGAACCTGTTGCGGGGCAAGACCGTGGCGGTCGACTCGACGTTGCTCGAGGCCGATGCGGCCATGAAGAGCATCGTGCGACGCGACACGGGCGAAGACTGGAAGACGTATCTGCGCGGCCTGGCGGCCGAGGCGGGCCTGGAGAATCCGACCGATGAAGAGCTGCGCCGCTTCGACAAAAAGCGGAAGGGCAAGAAGGTCTCGAACGACGACTGGCAATCGCCAAACGACCCGGAAAGCCGCATCACCAAGATGAAAGACGGCACCACACATCCGGCGTACAAGGCCGAGCACGTGATGGAATGTTAAAGATCTCGAAACGTTATCTCATACAAGTCGCGGCCCGCAACTTGGGCCTGATCATGCGCAAGCTGTTCGGCATGGGCACGCCGCGGGGCTTGCAGAAGTTCCGCGACCTTGCCGCGCTTGTGTATCTTTGCATGTGGGCCACCTGGTATGTCCTCAGAACATCGCTTCGTGATCTCGTGGCGTTGCATGATCCTCAGCGCAGCGATCGCGCCCCACGGCTCGCGTTCATCCCACCCTCGCCAAAACGGACAATTTCAACGGGCTGCTAGGTGGGCGCCGCTTTCGGCCACAGAATGCGCACGGAACGAGTCGCCTGCCGCTCGTCAGCGTTCGTTGGACTCTCTCCTCCCCGCCAGTTACATTTGACGGCACTCCCGAGACGGACTCCCTAGGCATATTATCGGCGGGTAGGTGATCGATGACATCCGACCGCAACCTGTTATTCGCCACGCTAGCCTTGCAAATGGACTTCATCAACCGAGACCAGTTGGTCGCGGCGATGGGAGCCTGGGTGCTGGACAAGAACAAACCCTTGGACGAGTTGTTGGTTGAGCACGGCGCTCTGAAATCGGACAATCGAGAACTGCTGGCAACTCTGGTCCAGCGACATATCGACATCCATGATGGCGACGCACAGAAAAGCCTACGCTCCCTCGGTTCTGCAAGTTCAACCTGTCAGTTCCTAGAACAATCGATTCCTGGCTCCGTCGTTCAGGCCACGCTCTCGATCGCTTCGGCCGACCGCGTGGCAGCGAAAAGCTCCCTTGCCGAGACGGATTTCTCCCTACTCGAAAGCACATCCAATGGAATGCGTTTCAAGATCCTCCGTCCCCATGCCAAGGGGGGGATCGGGGAGGTCTCCGTTGCCCAAGATACCGAATTACACCGTGAGGTGGCCCTGAAGGAAATCCAAGCCCAGTACGCCGATGACCCCAATAGCCGAGCCAGGTTCATGCTCGAAGCCGAAGTCACCGGCTCGCTGGAACACCCTGGCATCGTGCCCGTCTATGGATTGGGGCAATACAACGATGGGCGTCCCTACTACGCCATGCGATTCATCCGTGGTGAAAGCCTGAAGGAAACGATCGAGCGATTCCATGAGCCGGAAACGAAGCGAAAACAGGATGCCGCCGCCCACGGCCTGGAGCTTCGCAAGCTGTTGGGCCGCCTGATCGACGTCTGCAACGCCATCGAGTATGCGCACAGCCGAGGTGTGTTGCACCGCGACTTGAAGCCTGGCAACGTGATGTTGGGCAAGTATGGCGAGACGCTGGTCGTCGATTGGGGCCTTGCCAAGCCGGTAGGCCGAGCCGAGCTTCCGCGCGGCAAATCCGATGAGCTCACCCTCCAGCCAGGATCGGCCAGCGGTTCCACACCCACGCAAATGGGATCGGCCATCGGCACTCCCGCGTACATGAGCCCCGAGCAGGCGGCCGGACGGTTGCAAGAGTTAAGCCAGGCCAGCGACGTGTACAGTCTGGGCGCTATCCTCTACACGGTGCTTACCGGCCGTCCGCCGTTCGAGTCCGAGACCACAATCGACGAAGTGCTGCGACGCGTGAAGCAAGGAGATTTCCCCTCGCCCAGGCAGCGAGATGGCGCCGTTCCCCTCGCCCTGGAGGCCATTTGCCTGAAGGCCATGGCAACCAATCCCAAAGCTCGTTATGCCTCGCCGAGCGATCTGGCGGGCGATCTGGAACACTGGCTGGCCGACGAACCGGTCAGCGCGTATCGCGAGTCGTTGAGTCAGCGGCTGAGCCGTTGGGAACGTAAAAACCGCAGCTTTGTCCGCGCCGGCGGTGCGGCACTCTTCTTTGTGGCGGCAGCATCTCTGGCCGCGGCATTCGGCATCAACGGCGCCCGCCAACAAGAGACCCTGCAGCGTATGCGCGCCGACGAAAACGCCCAGCGCGAGCGAAGTGCCGCCGATGCCGCACGCACCGCGGAACGTGCCGCCCAAGCTAATCTCGAACGAGCACAGGTTGCCGAAGCGGAAACGGTGCGCGCTCTGGCACGTGCCGAGGCCGAAGCCGCTTCGTCCGAAGAAGTCTCGGATTTCTTGGTGAACCTGTTCCTTGGTTCGGACCCTTCGGGTCTAGGCGGCGGACTCGGCGACATCGACGCGCGCGGCAAGGAAATGTCGGCCGTGGGATTGCTCGAGTAT
This sequence comes from Pirellulales bacterium, assembly GCA_019636335.1. Taxonomy (NCBI): domain Bacteria; kingdom Pseudomonadati; phylum Planctomycetota; class Planctomycetia; order Pirellulales; species Pirellulales bacterium. Next base: position 18,062 of record JAHBXR010000043.1, on the reverse strand, counting down.
GGAGCGAAGACGCTCGACGACCGCATCAGCACGAAGTCCGAGGTCAGGGCTCGCCTGATGAACACCCTGGGCTTCATCTTTACCACATACGCTGAATTCGATACCGCGATGCCGCTTTTGAACGAATCGCTTAAAATCAGACGCGAGATCTTCGACGACAACCACCCAGAGCTTGCTCAATCGCTCAAAGACTCGGGACTGTTCTATTTTCTCTGGGGAGACTATCGCAAGGCGCGCGAGTACGATCGTGAGGCACTAGCGATTCGTCAGCGACACTTCGGTCCCAAGAGTGGCCCAGCCGCCGACACGATGTTCCAACTCGGTTGGCACATTAGCACTGGCTACACCAATGCGACGCTCCTTAAGGAGTCGGAGCAACTGCTTCGTGAGGCGATTACGATCCAAGAATCGCTGTACGGCCCCAAAGATCAGCGCACGATCTTTTCGCGTCTGGCCTTGGCCTACACCCTGATTGCTCAAGAGCGAACGGGCGAGGCCATGCTTCTGGCCGTGGCGGCGACCAAACAACTCTCTGCCGCCAACGGCGACCAGCGGCCCGCTGGAATAATCTCGAACATGGTCCTGGGGATGGCCGCCGAACGCAAAGAACAATGGCACGAAGCCGTGGATCACATGCGCAAGTCGCAAGAACTTGCCCGCGGCGTGCTCGGTGAGCGCCATCCCATCGTGTTGTACTTCCAAACGCCGATTGTGAACTACCTGGAACGCGCCGGCGAATACGCCGCCGCCGAGCAATCGCTGCGCGATCTCGTCGAAGCAGAGCGTCGGAGCGTTCCCGAAGGGCCCTGGGTGAGTTATCGCCTGGAGGATCTGGCCCACTTCCTGTCGCGTCGAAACCGCTATGACGAGGCCGACCGGTGCTACGAAGAAGCCCTGCGCATGCGCCGAAAAACCTTGGGCGAAGATAGCCTCCTCGTCGGTTCGATCCTTAACTCCATGGGCGAAGCAGCGCTCCAGCACGGCGACCTGGCGCGCGCCGACAAACTCTTCCAAGAATCCATCTCTGTCTACGACACCGCAACCGAAGACCACCCCGTCACCGTCGAAGAATGGCGTACCCTAGCAGTCAACAATCTGACCACCACAAGAAAGCAAAGAATCGAGCCAGCGGCCAGCAATTAGAATCGACAGCTTCGCACGACTCGATTCCCATTTCGCCCGCCAACACCCAAACGCCATAGAGAAGCACGCCCGGCTGGAATCGAACCAGCAACCTGCGGAAAGCCGCTCCACGGCGATGCCGCGCAGCGAGTCTAAGAACGTGTCTTAAAATGTATTTTCTTCGTGCCAGTCGTCGTGACACACGGTAACCGTTCACGCCCCGGAGAGGAGTGAGGGGGGGCTGGCGAAGTGGGCGGCGACGGCGGTGGTGAAGTAGTCGAAGGCGCTGCGTTGCTGTTGGCGGCAGGTTTCGATGACGGTCAGCGCGGTCTCGACGAAGCGGCTGCCGGCGGCACTCTGCGTGCCGAAGGAAAGCTTGCGCCAGATGACGGCGTGCCGCCGACCACCGCTGCGCGGCGGTGCCCGGCGCTCGCTGGCGTTGTTGGTCGGTTCGATCCCCTCGACCTCGATAAACGTCCAGAGCCACGCGCGATGTTTCCACAACGGCTCGCACATGCCGGCCAACTTGGCGCTGCTGCTGAACACACCACGCAGCAGCAGGCCATCGATCTCTTGCCGGATCGGTTGCATCAAGGGACACTATTTGGCGTTGTTAGACAACGAATTACAACATGTCATTGACACATGGTCCTCCCTGTCCATGGAAGTCAAGGCGATCATTGCAGCGATTGTGGACTCTCAAATCGCGCGAACATAATCCGCGTTTGTTGTTCACCCTCAAATGGCAGTTTCCCAATAGGTTCCACCCAAATGACAGGGTTTGTGATTCGCGAGGAACCCAGATCGGTGCTCGAGCGGTGAGATCAAACATGCGATCGGAGTAGACCCGCCAGATATCCCATCACTTTTTTACGAGCTCGGACATTGTTGCCATTGCTCAAGAGTCACTTTCTGCGTGCGTTGCTTGTCGGTTAGGAACGCGCGCGCCGTGATGGGACGCGAACTCCAAACGAATACTCCAGAGCATCGGCGGTAAGCCCGTCGCAACACCACAATTCTTTTGTCTCGGGCACCGAGGTTAGCTAGTTTACGGGACACTTGGCGGCTCTCGGATCGCCGGTACATCAACCGAGGTTCAACACCCCTGCTCAGCGTGGTCGCCTCGCTATCAAGTTAATTCCACGATCAATGTCACCTCGGACAATTGGGCAAGTTGTCTCTCCACGGTCGATCGAGAAATCTGCGCGCCGTACGATACTTCGAATGTGCTGCACTGACCGCCTGGATCCTCGAAGATCGGTTTGCAGTTCTTGAACATGAACGACTGACTCAATCGATCAATCAGCCATCGAGTGTTCTCATTCCCTTCCACGCGTACTCGCGAGACGTTGCCCAAGGATCGGGTCCACACCCGGAAGGTATTCATTGTGTGCTCCAAATAGATGCCCGTGCGACGTCAATCGCGCGGTAGTTCGAGAACAATCGGCTGCCGCGCCTCATACTTCCGCAGCCATTCACCGGACCGCACTAAGAGCCGCTGACGTTGAATTCGCAAGGCATCGAGGACACCGCCAACAGTCACCGGGGTTTCTTGGCGCGAATTCGGATCGATTCTCGTGTAGACGATATTGGGATCTTGCATAACCACCTCTTGCGTTGGAGATGGTCGGCTCGGCCAGAGGGAACGCGCAGAGAGCGCGGGACCAGTTGAGAAGTCATCCACCTGCACGCATTCTAGCGATGCCTGATCGCCAGAGTGGCCTTATTCTGTCAGAATCAGCGATTGCAGCCGGAGAAACAAGGGATTACCAGGGCGTGCCTCGGCAATCGTCGCCGATTATGAAAAAGCTGATACACGCGTCGAAATACGCCAGGCGCAACGGCGTGCTGCCACTAGACGCAAGTTGCCATTTGATGAATTCAGACGGAATTACGCTGTCGTTCTGCACGGAAAACACTAGAGTAAAGGCATCTGAGAACGGCCTTGGCAGGGGGCGGCTCCGACAGCGTGCAGAATTCGTCGAACGACTATGAAAGAGCAGCCCGGCCCGCCGGGAGGCTCGTTTACGAGTAAGCCGACGTGACCCAGTACCTCACGGTGCTTGGTCACGTCGGTTTTTTTGTTGGGGTGCCGGCGCGGTGTTGAGTGCAAGTGTTGGGCGATGGGCTAAATGGCAATACGCTCTGCTGGCAGGCCTCGTCCCGAGCCGGCGGACGTGGCGGCGCGCTCTAAAACAGAAATGGTGGAAACTATGTCATCCGAACACCCCCCGAAACTCTCCTCACAGGAGATGGGCGAGCGCTTTGACCTATTGGCGACGGATGCGAAGGAGTACTCCATTTTCTTGGTGGGGCTCGCCGGTGTTGGTCGTGGAAGATAATGTTGATGCCGGTGACACCTTGAGCCTGCTGTTGCGGCTGTACGGGCACGACGTCCAGTTGGCTCGTAGCGGCCTGGCAGCCCTGGAAATGGCTTCGAGGTCGCGGCCCGAGATCATACTGCTCGATATCGGCTTACCAGGCATGGATGGCTATCAAGTTGCCCAACGATTGCGCGAGAAGCCGGAATTCAAGGACGTGATCATGTGCGCCTTGACCGGCTACACCCCCAGTGAAGCAGACCGCCAGCGGCAACAGGAAACTGGGTTCGACCACTACTACGTCAAGCCCGTCAAGCTGGCGACATTGCTCGAGCTGTTCAATACGGTCCGGTCAGCAACATCGTGACCGATTCGTTGAAACGGCACCACTTACGCGGGTCTTCGCAGCACGACGCTTGCGAGCAGTCGATGAATGTCCATTTGATGTGCCCCGATCGACGGAGAGCTGCGTATAATCCAAATATGAAACCCAACGTATTCGCCGCGCCCAGGAAATCGACCCGACGTGGATACTTCATGGCGGCACTCCTGGTCGGCACTTTCTTGGTGGCTGTTCTGCTGGGTATTCGAGGGTTGGTTTCTTTTGATTGGAGCGGATCGCTACCCGCACATCGCATCGGCGAGGCCGATCGACTCAAATGATCGACCAACCAAGCCAGCCGATGTCCCTCAGTCTTGCCGAAAAAGCGCGCTGTGCCGTTTTGATCGATTATGGATGTTGGAGCGGAAGAGTAGCGCCGCCGACCAAGGCCATTCTTAACAAGCCGTCGTGCGAGATCACTTGGGAATTCGGCGGTGGCCACGAGCCATGTACCTCGGAGTTCAGGCATTTGGATGCCGCACGAATGGAAGTAGCACTCGAGCACCTCCGTATCTATTGCACACTCGTGCGCGAATACCCGGATTTCACGATCGAGATATCAAGCTGATTTATTGCTGACTTTCCTGCAAACTGGGAGTGGTTAGCGGAGCGCATAGCTCCGCAGTATCGCTAATCATCTGTCGTGCCGCGATTGGGGCAGCCTGCTCCATATGGACCAGCTGAAGTAGGGTTCTCGCGCCAACGCCGCTTGCATAAGCGACTACTTCCTTTTCGTCTCGCGAACGCCAGGTGCCTCACTCAGCGTGAGGATGATGACCTCTTCGGCTGTTTTCGTGCTGATGTCATGATGCACGCTAAGTACTTTGACGCCGGTCACCCCTTCAACCATCGCTTCCAGCAGCGGCCGCGCCGTTTCGATCAACTGCGTGCGAACTTGCTTGAGAAGATCTCTGCCCTTCTCGACCGGCGAAGTCTTCACGAGTTGCTGTTCGGCCGCGGTCAACACGCCTAGCAACCGGACGACCAGCAAGTCGCCGATCAGGTGCGTGTGGATATCCTTGGGACCGCGCCCCATGTATTCCTGCTCAAAGCGCGCGATTCCCGCGCAGATGGCGGCTTCGATCTCTCCCTGGGTTTTCATGGTGACCTCTACTGTCCCAGCACGTGGCGAAAGACCCCTGAGAGGCGGATGGGCGTGCTATGTATCGCGAGAGGAATGATCGCCAAAACGAGCCCCAATTCGCAGATATGCTACCATTTCGCGAAACGTTGCGGAATTAGACTATCCTTCGTCCCACAGAAGCGTAGAGTACAAGTGCCTGAGAGCTGCCCGACAAAGGAGCATTCAGGCAAAGTGCGGCAATCGTCGGAAGACTACGAAAGAGCAGCCCGATACCGTCGGGGGCTCGTTAACGAGTAAGCCGATGTGACCGAGTGCCTCGCGGTGCTTGATCACATCGGTTTTTTTGTCGACGACTGCGTCGAAAGTGCTTTCGGAAGACTAGCTAAATGGCACCCCAGCTCCGCTGGGAGGCCAGATAACGAGTAAGCCGGCGTGGTGGAGAGCAATCTACCATGCCGGCTTTTTTTGTCGTGCTTGCCAAGGTTGGCGAGCGCCTCCGAGCGGACGTTCCGCGCAAGCCTGCAAACTCTTTTCTCGAGGAAACCCTCGCCAACAAGCCGGTCCTCGACGAGGCCGACAATTCGTACCGTTTGAGCCTGCCATTTCAGGCGGTCACCGTCAAACAGGGTGACAATCTGAACTTTGCCGTCGGGATCAGCCGGGGGCAGAACTTCAGTGACGAAGTGGCAATCAAGTTGGAAGGGCTTCCCTCAGGAGTCAGCCAGGTCAACGACCGATCCAGCATCGAGCGCGACAAGTCAGACTCGCAACTCGTGCTCAAGGCGGCTGACGACGCGGCACTGGGTGAGTTCACGGTCAAAGTGACCGGTCACACCACGAGCAGCGAAGTCGATGCCACGGATGAGTTCAAGTTGACCGTGACTTCTCCATCACCCTAGTTCACTCATGAATACTGCATCGACGAATATGGCGCAGCAGATCGCGTTGGCGGCCAGCGAATTCCAGCGACAGCGGACGGGACACAGTCCCAAGACAGTGACCGTCGTGCTGAGCGCCGACACGCTGGTCGTCACGCTGCACGGGGTCTTATCACCAGCCGAGGAGGCCCTGGCCAAAAGTGCGGCGGGGGCCGCCCAGGTACAGGAATTCCACCGGCAATTGTTCGCCAGTTCGTCTGAGCCCTTACGTCAGGAGATCAAACGCATCACCGGCGTCGAGGTGCGTGACGCAACTGCCGAAATAGAACCGAGCACTGGGGCGGTGGTCCACGTCTTCACGAGTGGCACCATGGTCCAGGTGTTCTTACTCACCGAGAGCTTGCCAGAAGACAAGTGGAACGGGAGCGATCTTTAATGAAGGCACGTGGAACGCGAACAACAACGACCTGAGCAATGACCAATGCACGATATGCAACGCCCACAACTTGTCACCTTACCCGGTCGAGGTGCTTGTAAGCTGCGACTCTTTCGCATTGCCACCATCTCGGAGCAAGGCGTCACCGTACTGGACACGACCGAGATCATCCAGGGACGAATCAAAAAGGCCGCCGGTATGCCGACGAACAACCATCAACGGCGCGCGGCAGTATTATATCGGAACGCACTGGCGGAGAAGTTTCTACGAACGGCCGGCTTAGTGCTGGTCAAGGGAGAGTTCAAAATGACGACAAGAGTGCCGGGTTTTAACTTGGGGTACGTTCCCACCGCGCGCGAGATCAAAGAGATGTGCGGACAGATACAAACGAGTTGGTCACCCACCGAACGATTTTGGCGGATCGTCCGCAATCGGCCAGCATGGCTGTGTCCGACGGTGCGGGTTCTCGTCCTGCCGCTCGAACCAACCAGGCGTCGACGTCATCCTCAAGTTTGACATCCCTAGAAAAGCCAACCGACAGAGATCGCGAGATTCACGATGCCGAGCTCAGCAAGCGAATTGGAATACCCTAGCAAACTGACCGACGATGCGTCACTCGAGGCGGTCTTCGAGGGCCGTTTCCGCGAGCATTTTGTGCCGCTGGGTATCACCACCATCGGCGAATTGAAGCGAGTGCCGAAAGGACAATTGTCCCATGAACAGCTCTTCGCGCTCAATGCCTGGTTGCTGCGTTGCTGGTGGTTCCGCTAAGGCGCGTGCAGACGTACCCCTTGACGACTACTGCTCAGTAGATTGATCCTTCTCGGCAAGTCACGAACGATCTGATCCCAACGGCTGTCCAGCGCTCTATTATGCACGAAAAGCGCGTTCTGTCGCGCTGGCGTCGCGCCCGAGGTGGCTTCGCCTTGTGGAAGCGCTTTCATGCCCTACAATAGAGGTGCAGGAGCCATTGGCGCCGCAGCTTTCGCAAAAGCGGCGATTCCAACTGCTCTTGTGGAACGATCGGAAGACTAAATAAAGGGCCACTCGCTTTCGCGCGAGGCCCGTTAATCAGTAGGCCGACGTGGTGGAATGCCCTAGGGCGTTCCGCCACGTCGGCTTTTTTTTGATCCCAACACGAGGAGACCGTGCTTGATGGAACTATTCATGGGAATGCTTTTGTGGTTTGTGCTAGGTGTCGCCGCGGGATCGATGGCGAGGTGGATCATGCCTGGTCCACCGGCTGGAGGAATCATGGTGGCGATTGGCGTAGGGCTTGCGGGAGCCTTCGCGGGTGGCCTGATTGGTACCCTCGCAATTGGCGACAAATCGACCCCCTTCGACTTTGTCAGTCTGCTGATGGCGATCGCGGGCCTATTGATATCGCTGTTCGCCTATCGAGCCCTGGCCATGAGGCTGGCAGAAAGCGACGCTTAGTGTGGGGCATTACGCCCCATGCGGCCATGACCGAGCGAACAATCTCGCCGGTTGCATCACCAAGGCATCAAGTCGGCAGAGCGTGCCGCGTTGCTCTTTGGTCGATGACCGTCTGACAACATCCTGCCGTCCTTCGAAGCCCGAACATCCGTGCCCGGTTGACGCTCGAAAGCGAACTCCGCGAGGTTTTCGGAGATCGGGTGGACATCAGGCTGAAAGTATGTGCTCCTGTGGCACAAGCGGGCTCAGGCGCAAAAAGGAGGCTGCAGTGCCCGTCCCGGAAATCTCCAAGAAACTACTGAAATTGATGTCCTGGCGGAATCCCGCCGGTCATGCACTGTCGCTGAACAGTCTTGCCGACGAACCGCCGCTACGCGCGGAACTCTTTAGCATCGATCAGCTCGAGCGGCATGCGAAGACTGTTGCAGCTTCGCACACATTGACAGCAGGTCGGGGGCGGGACAAGCTCCTGCCGCGACTCGATGAAAACGAGCGAGTGCTGATCGAGACCTACGATCTAGTCACGGCCGCGGCCGATCAGAACCGTCGCATCGAACCGGCTGCCGAATGGCTGCTCGACAACTTTTATCTCGTCGAAGAACAGCTCCGTGCGATCCGGCGACTGCTGCCACCTTCCTATAGCCGTGAGCTACCGCGTTTGGAAAGTGGTGCGGCCGCCAGCTTGCCGCGTGCCTACGGGATCGCATTGGAACTAATTGCCCACGTCGATGGGCGAGTGGATGCGACCAGTCTCAACGTGTTTGTCGCCTCTTACCAGTCGGTCGAGTCGCTCAAACTGGGAGAACTTTGGGCTTTGCCGCTGATGCTGCGGCTTGCGCTCATCGAGAATCTGCGCCGCGTTGCCGTGAGGATCGCTGCCGCCCGTCGCGACCGCGACACGGCGAGCGATTGGGCCGAGCGGATGGTGAATGTTGTGGAGCACAAGCCCACAGACTTGATCCTAGTTTTAGCTGATATGGCCCGTGCGAATCCCCCATTGTCGGGCGCATTCCTCGCCGAGCTGACGCGTCACTTGCAGGGACAGAATCCGAACTTCGCCTTCGCCAATAACTGGCTCGAACATCGCCTGGCGGATCAAGGCCTGACGACCGAGCAACTCGTGCGTGCCGAAGGACAAGCCCAGGCTGCCGATCAGGTTTCGATTGGCAACAGTATCAACAGCCTGAGATTCCTCAACTCCCACGATTGGCGACAGTTCGTCAGTGAGCAAAGCCTGATCGAACGGACGCTGGCCGACGATCCCGCGCGCGTTTATACCGAAATGGACTTTGCCACGCGCGATCGATACCGTCACGCGGTCGAAGGCATCGCCCGGCGCAGTGAGCTCACCGAATACGACGTAGCCCTCAAGGCGGTCCAACTGGCGGAGAAGCAAGCCCGCGAAAGGCCCCATGACCGCGCGGCGCACGTCGGCTATTTCCTCGTCGATCGTGGCCGGTCCAAGCTCGAGCATTTCGCAAGGATGCGTCTCTCGCCCGCCGTGGTAATCGACAAGCTGCAGCGACGATTTCCGCTCGTCTGTTACCTGTCGGCGATTGCATTGGTGACTTTGGTGGTCACACTCATTGTCCTGGGTTGGTCGCATCGACAGGGAGTGGACGGGCTCGCCCTGCTGTGGCTCTCCGTGCCGGTGCTGTTGACAGCTTCGCAGCTCGCGAGCGGACTCATCAACTGGCTAGCAACGCAATTGCTGAGCCCACAGTCGCTGCCTCGCCTGGACTTTGAACGCGGGATTCCGGCCGAACAGCGCACCCTGGTGGCTACTCCGACCATGCTCTCCGCCGCCAGCATCGACCATCTGCTGGAAGGGCTCGAAGTGCGGTACCTCGCCAATCGCGACCCGCACCTACACTTTGCCCTATTGACCGACTTTCTCGACGCGGCCGAAGAGACGCTCCCCGGCGATGCCGAGCTCGTACGTCTCGTGGGCGAAGGCATCGAGCGATTGAATGAAAAGTATGGGGATACCCGCCGCGACATTTTCTATCTCTTTCACCGCGAGCGCCGCTGGAACGCGCAGGAAGGAGTATGGATGGGTCGCGAGCGCAAACGTGGCAAGCTGGCCGATCTCAACGCGACGCTTCGCGGCGCACAGGACCGCTTCTCGGTGGTCGTCGGTCAGACCGCGGTTCTCTCGGACGTGCGCTACGTCATCACGCTGGATACGGATACGCAGTTGCCTCGCGACGCCGCCCGGCAAATGGTGGGCACACTCGCGCATCCGCTCAATCGGCCAGTCTTCGATTCGGCAAGCGGTCGCATCGTCGATGGTTATTCGATTCTACAGCCTCGGGTCGGCATTAGTCTGCCCAGCGCAGCACGTTCGCGATTCGCACAACTGTATTCAGACGATACCGGCATCGATCCTTATACACGCGTTGTTTCTGATGTGTATCAAGATCTGTTCGGCGAAGGCTCGTTTATCGGCAAGGGAATCTACGATGTCGATTCGTTCGAGCGACAATGCGGCGACTTTCCCGATAATGCCATCCTGAGTCATGACCTGCTCGAGGGCGCCTATTGCCGATCTGCCTTGTTGAGCGATGTGATCCTCTACGAGGAACATCCCGCTCGTTATACATCTGACGTCGACCGACGGCATCGCTGGATGCGCGGCGATTGGCAGATCGTTCCCTGGCTGCTGCCGAGAACACGGGGACGTTCCCATCGGTCGATCCGCAATCCCATCTCCCTTTTGTCGCGCTGGAAGATCTTCGACAACCTGCGACGCAGCCTAGTACCGATTGCCATGCTGATTCTGCTCGTGTCGGCGTGGCTGTTTCCGTCGGCGATGGTCGAAGCTGCGACGATCCTGCTCGCCAGCGCCGTACTGTTGCCGGCGTTGCTAGCGGCGGGGACTGACCTCGTCCGCAAACCGGTGACTCTGCCGTGGAGCATGCATTGGCGCGCTACGCTTCAGTCCCTGAAACGGCCTCTGACGCAGTGCCTGCTGACGTTTGTCTTCTTGCCTTACGAGGCGTACATCAGTGCCGACGCAATCGTGCGCACGCTCATACGCATGGGCTGGACGAAACGGCATCTGCTCGAATGGAAGACCGCCAGCGACTCGGAACGCAGCCCCACCGGTAGCTTGGAAGACACCTACCGCGCCATGGTGGCCGCACCGGCGCTGGCCGTCATTTCGCTCCTCGTCATTACTTTCGTGCAGCCCAAGGTGCTGCTCTTCGCGGGCCCCTGGATCGTCGTCTGGCTCGCATCGCCGCTGATCGCCTGGTGGCTGAGCCAGCCGATAGCCCGGCCGACGCCCAAGCTCTCCGAGGAGCAGTATCATTTTCTCGAGAAGCTCGCGCGCAAGACTTGGCGCTACTTCGAAGAGTTCGTGACGGCGGAAGACAATTGGTTACCACCCGACAATATCCAGCAGAACCCGAACCTGGTACTCGCCCCGCGCACGAGTCCGACCAATATCGGCATGGCCTTATTGGCCGACCTGGCGGCTTACGATTTCGGTTACTGCTCCGCGGGGCAGCTCCTAGTTCGCACTCAACGCACGTTCGAAACAATGGGGCGAATGGAGCGCTATCAGGGGCATTTCTTCAACTGGTACGACACGCGATCTCTCGCGCCTTTGCATCCCCGCTACGTGTCGATGGTCGACAGCGGCAATCTGGCAGGCAACCTGCTCGTTCTCGGCAGTGGCTGCGCGGAACTGTGTGAGGCGCGCATCATTCCACCGCGAATGTTTGGTGGCCTGCGAGATACGCTACGAGTCCTGCTCGACGTGGCACGCGGCACGAAACATCCGCTGGTCGATGCGGGTGTGCTGCGTAAGATTGAACGTCAGATCGAAGAGCTCGCTCAAGCACCTTCGACGGTCAGCGGCGCCCACACCTTGCTGTCGCGGCTGATCGCTGTGGCCGAGGAGCTCACGGCGACAGCCGGGCACCAAGTGGAACTCGCTTGGTGGGCAAATGCCTACGAACGTTCGTGTCGCGACCATCAGACCGACTTGATGCAATTCGCCTTGTGGCTGGTCTGGCCTACGCCACCTGAGGGATTCTGGGACTTCGGAGCCGGCGATTCCAGCGAGGCTTGGCACAAGTTGGATCAGACGTTCCATCACCTGGACACCGCGGCCACCCTGCGGGATGTCGCGGAAGTCCAACGCACGACGCTCCCACTATTCGACGTGCTGCTACCACGCTCGTCTGGCGACACCAAAGACCGTCTCGTGGCGCTGAACGCCGCGCTGGTCATCGCATCCGAGCATGCCGCCGCGCGGATCCAAGACCTCGAGCACGTGGCGCAGCAGTGCCGGGAGTTTGCCGAGATGGACTTTGGGCTGCTCTACAACGCCTCGCGCGAGCTGTTCTCCATCGGCTACAACGTCAGCGAGCGGCGGCTCGACGCGAGTTTCTACGATCTCCTGGCCTCTGAGGCGCGACTCGCGAGCTTCATCGTCATCGCCCAGGGCACTTTTGGTCAGGCGCATTGGTTCGCGTTTGGTCGATTATTAACGAGCGCCGGGAGCGTGCCGGCGCTGCTGAGCTGGAGCGGCTCGATGTTCGAGTATCTGATGCCGCTCTTAATCATGCCCAACTACGAGAACACGTTGCTTGATCGGACCTATCATGCCGTGGTTCGCCGCCAGATCGAATATGGCCGACAGCGCCGTGTCCCCTGGGGAATCTCGGAGTCGGGCTACAATACGATCGATCTGCACAAGACCTATCAGTACCGAGCGTTCGGCGTGCCGGGCTTGGGATTGAAGCGCGGCTTGGCGGAAGATCTGGTGATAGCGCCCTATGCCAGTGCGCTGGCGCTAATGGTCGAGCCCGAGGCCGCTTGCCGAAATCTCGAGCGTCTTTCCCACGAAGGCCAACAAGGCGAGTACGGTTTCTACGAGGCGGTGGATTATACCCCTTCGCGTTTGCCCCCCGGCACCGAGAGCGTGACGGTGCGGCAGTTCATGGCGCATCACGAAGGCATGAGCTTGCTGGCACTGGCATTCGTGCTGCTCGACAAGCCGATGCAGCGCCGCTTCCTGGCCGATCCCGCCTTGCGCGCCGCCGCCTTACTGCTGCAAGAGAGGGTTCCCAAGGCGACGGCACCGGTCTTTCCGCATGCGAGCGAAGCGAACGCCACACGCCTCGCGACAGCGGAAGAAACTGGCACGATGCGCGTATTTACAGACCCCAACAGCACGGCCATCGAAGCCCATTTGCTTTCTAACGGTCGCTACCATGTGGCCGTGACGAGCGCCGGGGGAGGGTACAGCCGCTGGCGCGACCTGGCCGTGACACGTTGGCGCGAAGATGCGACTTGTGACAACCACGGCAGTTTCTGCTACGTGCGCGACACGGAAAGGGAGATGACTTGGTCGAACTCATGGCAGCCCACCACAAGGCCGACCAAGGGCTACGAAGCGATCTTTTCGCAAGCACGCGCGGAATTCCGCCGCATCGACGAGCAGATCGAGACGTACACCCAGATCAGCGTCTCGCCCGAGGACGACATCGAATTGCGGCGTGTGACGCTGACGAATCGCTCGGAAACAAGGCGTACGCTCGAGGTGACCAGTTATGCCGAAGTGGTCTTGGCCACGCAGGCCCAGGACGAATCTCATCCGGCCTTTAGTAATCTGTTCGTGCAGACCGAACTGGTGCCTGACCGTCAGGCGATCTACTGTACCCGCCGTCCGCGCTCGGCCGAAGAACACCCGCCCTGGCTGACACACATGATGACGGTGCGGGGCAAACGGGTCGGTGATCCGTCGTATGAGACGGACCGCATGCGGTTTATCGGACGGCACCGGACGCTGGCAAACCCGGTGGCATTCGAGGAGCACGCGCCGTTATCCAACAGCGCCGGGCCGGTCCTCGATCCGATCGTTAGCATTCGCCAAACAGTCGTGCTTCAACCCAATGAAGCTGTGCGCATCGACATCGTCACTGGGATGGCGGAGTCGCGCAACGGAGTCGAAGCACTGACTGAGAAGTATGGCGATCCGAACCTCGCCGATCGCGTTTTTGACCTCGCCTGGACGCATGGACATATCCTGCTCCAGCAGTTGAGCGCCTCGGAAGCTGATGCGCAGATCTATGGCCGTCTGGCGGGCGCCATCATCTATACATCCTCCTTACGGCGCGCCAAGACCACTATTCTGAGCCGCAATCGGCGGGGGCAATCAGGTTTGTGGGGCTATGGCATCTCTGGTGACGTTCCAATCGTCCTTGTGCGAATTCGCGATCACGAACGTATCGCGCTGGTACATCAAGCCGTGCAGGCACACGCCTACTGGCGATTGAAGGGACTCGTGGTCGATCTGGTCATCTGGAACGAAGACGATTCGGTCTATCGACAGACACTGCAGGATGCTATCGTCGATCTCGTGGCCGCGAGTCCCGAAGCTTCGCTGGTTGATCGCCTGGGGGGAGTTTTTATTCGCCGTGGCGAGCAGATGTCGGAAGAAGACCGCGCGTTGTTGCAGACCGTGGCACGCATCGTCCTCTTCGATGATGCTGGTACGCTGGCCGAACAAGTCGAGCGGCGCGGACGAACCGAACCTGCCATCCCGCATTTGAAGCCTACGCTGCAAAGGTCCGAGGGGATTGCTCCCTACCAGCCACCGCAGCGCGATCTGGCGTTCTTCAACGGCCTGGGAGGCTTCAGCCAGGACGGCCGGGAGTACGTCACCATTCTGTCCGCCGGTCAAACGACACCGGCGCCCTGGGTCAATGTCATCGCCAATCCGCAGTTTGGCACGGTTGTGTCAGAGGGTGGAAGTTCCTACACCTGGGCAGAAAACAGCCATGAGTTTCGGCTCACGCCTTGGCACAACGACCCCGTCTCCGACGTCGGCGGCGAAGCCATCTACCTGCGCGATGAAGAGACGGGGCAATTTTGGTCCCCCACGCCGCAGCCGGCCCGTGGGCAGAATCCCTACATCTCGCGTCATGGGTTTGGCTACAGCATTTTCGACTACACCGAAGAGGGCGTAACGACCGAGTTGTGTGTCTACGTGGCGACGGACGCACCCGTGAAGTTCTACAAGCTCAAGCTCACGAATCGTTCGGGCCGAACGCGACAATTGTCCGTCACCGGATTCTGGGAATTGGTCCTCGGCGATGTTCGCAGCAAGTCGCTGCTGCACGTGGTGACCGAATCGGACGCGGCGAGCGGGGCCATCCTGGCACGCAATGTCTACAGCCCCGAGTTCGGTGACCGAGTCGCGTTCGTCAATTGCAGCGAATGGAACCGCACCCTGACCGGCGATCGTGCGGAATTCCTCGGCCGGAACAGCCGACTGGCCAATCCCCACGCCATGCGGCGCGTGCGGCTTTCGGGCCGGGTAGGCGCGGGATACGACCCATGCGCCGCGTTCCAAACGCCACTCACGCTGGCCGACGGCGAGGAGCGAACAATCACCTTTACGCTTGGCGCGGCGCGCGGCGCGGCCGAGGCCAAGAACCTGGCACTCCGGTTTCGCAACGTTGACAGCGCCAATCGGGCCATTGAGGGCGTGTGGCACTATTGGAGTCAGACGCTCGGCGTCATCTATTTGGAAACGCCCGACCCGGCGATCAATTATCTGGCGAACGGCTGGCTCGTCTATCAGACGTTGGCTTGCCGCATGTGGGCCCGCTCGGGATTCTATCAGTCGGGGGGCGCGTTCGGCTTTCGCGATCAACTGCAGGATGCGATGGCCCTGGTACACGCCGAGCCGCAGTTGCTCCGCGCGCATTTGCTGCGCGCCGCGGGACACCAGTTCCGCGAGGGCGACGTGCAGCATTGGTGGCACCCGCCCGAGGGACGTGGCGTGCGGACCCACTTCTCCGACGATTACCTCTGGCTGCCGCTGGCCGTTTGCCGTTATGTCGGCATGACAGGCGACACGGGCGTGCTCGAGGAACGCATTCCCTTCTTGAATTCGCGTCTCTTGCGCGACGACGAGGAATCGAACTACGATCTGCCGCAGGTCTCCGACGATATCGGCACCCTCTACGAGCATGCGGTCCGCGCGATCGATCGGGGCCTACGCTTCGGCGAGCATGGTCTTCCGTTGATGGGTTGCGGCGACTGGAACGACGGCATGAACCTCGTCGGCCAGCATGGTCGCGGCGAAAGTGTATGGCTGGCTTTCTTCCTCTTCGATGTACTCACGCAGTTCGCGGCGCTGGCCCAGCGACGCGGTGATGAGGCGCTCGCCGATCAGTTCACGGTCGAGGCAGGTCGCTTGCGCGGGAATATCGAGGAACACGGCTGGGACGGCGACTGGTATCGCCGCGCCTACTTCGACGACGGAACACCGCTCGGCTCGGCCCAGAACGAGGAATGTCAGATCGATGCCATTTCGCAGAGTTGGTCGGTCCTCTCGGGCGCAGGCACGTTGGAGCGCTCTGCGGTAGCGCTGGAAAACGTCGATCGTCGCCTTGTCCGCCGCGAAGATCGCCTGATCCTGCTGCTCGACCCGCCGTTCGACAAGTCGGATCTCAACCCGGGCTACATCAAAGGCTACGTGCCGGGCGTGCGCGAGAATGGTGGCCAGTACACGCATAGCGCCATCTGGACAGTCATGGCCGCGGCCGCCATGGGAGATGCCGAGCGTGCCTGGGAACTGTTTTCGCTGATCAATCCCATTACGCATGGGGCCACTCCCGCTGGCGTAGCCACGTACCGTGTCGAGCCCTACGTCGTGGCCGCCGACGTCTACGGCGTCGCACCACACACGGGCTGCGGTGGCTGGACGTGGTACACCGGATCGGCCGGCTGGATGTACCGCCTGATCATCGAGTCGCTTCTCGGACTGCACTTGGAAGTGGACCAACTGCGCATCACACCTTGCCTGCCGGCGGACTGGACCACATTTCGGATTCACTATCGCTATCGCGCGACGTCCTATCAGATCACGGTCCATGCCCATAGTGCAGACGCCACGGTCACTCGTATCTCGCTAGACGGGACCGAGCTACCCAACGATTTCGTCACGCTTGTCGACGATGGTCGGGACCATGCGATCGAGGTCGAGATGCAACCAACGGTAGTCGCCACGAGATAAAACTAGGTCGGTTCGGGCGGACATTTGCGTTTGCGCCGTGACTCGACGGCCAATCGGCAAAACGGCTCGCCGCAGCGGGCGCTGCATTGGCGCTGCATTTTTTGAGTCGCTGGAGGGTTTTCGAGGTCGGGCGATATCAACCAAATCGCCGACCACGAACGAAAACACCTCGCTCAGCAAGGGTTTGCGTGATGAAGCTGGATCGCTGGCAATCAATACGTGAGCTGGGGTGGCGGGAAACCAACCCGCGACCTTCATGACTGCAAATCCAAGACGTGAAATAGTTTACGATTTGACAAGTGGAGGCGGCGGGAATCGAACCCTCTGTGGAATTTCCGCAAGCGATTATGCTATCGACACTTGTGGAGAGGGGGCTTGCGCTCTGTCAGCAGATACTCAGCAGTCGTGTTGCCCGGAGGGGCATCTTCCGTCTCTCGCTGACACAGACTTAGCGAAACTTTCGCAGCATTGGCCCGAGCTTCCTGAGCACGTTCGCCAATCCATCATGATGCTCGTTGCCTCCGCGACTCGCTTTTCATCAAGTGTGGCAGAAGCGTCGCCCATTTCTGTCTAGGGAACGGACGATGACTTATCGTTTGTCCGTGGACTCGACCAACTCCCTCGCAAACTCATCGAGCGCTGCTTGTTCGATCGGAGTAAGCGGAGTGGTCGGCTCGCTGCGAGCCGCGAAACGGATGGCCGCCTCTCCCAAGGGAGCATGGCGTTCCGCGGATAGCCCCGCCAGTTGCATCAGCTTGGTTGGGTTCCATCCCAAAAGAGCGCCGAGCTTGTAGACCGTGCGAACCTGCGGTTCGAAATCATGCTCCTGCTCGATGCTAATCAGTTCACCGACACTTACCTCGGCCAACTTCGCCATTTCCTCGACGTTCCACCCTTTCGATCGCCTGGCAAACTCGATCAATCTGCCAAACACTGGTGGGGAGCCTGGGGCAATCTCTCGAAACACTCCCAGATCGACCAACAGGCCGCCGGCGGCGACACTTTGGCAAGCATCCTCCTTATCCGCCTTCTTGCTCAGCCATTCCCTGTAATCGTTCCTTTCCTCAACCTTGCCGGCCATCATTCACCTCCACTCTCCAAAAAACGCCGGGCGTCCGCCGGCGACAATTCAAAGTACCTCAATCCCTCCTTGCTCTTGTCCAAGCCGAGATCGCGCATCCCGCACACCTCGCGATAGAAGCTCTCCGCCTGCGGCAAGGCGTGCAATCCAACCCTTCCCTGAAACTCTTCCTCCAGGCTTAGTTTGACCGCCTCTCGAAACAGCAACGTCCCCAGACCTCGGTACTCTCCCGTTTGCGACAACTCCGGGATGGACCAGTTCCAAGGGGCTGTTTCCAAGTA
>JAHBXR010000042.1 GCA_019636335.1 Pirellulales bacterium | reverse complement strand
TACGCCTACCAGTCGGATTTCGTGGTCGTGGGATTGATGGTCATGCTGTTTACCTGGGTTTGGAGCGAATGCGTCAGTCGGCTGAATTCCCTCAAGATCGAGGCGACTTGGCGTCGCTGCGCCGTCTTGTTCGTTGGAGCCACATCGATTCCGCTCGCCCTTGCCTTACCAATTTCTGGTGGTTATCTGCTCTTCGAAGTCGCGCAGTATGGAATGCGTACGATAGACGCAACACGGCTTGCGACTTCCTTTATGGTCATCGTGGCAAGCGAAATAGTGCTTGGCGTGCTAATGCGTATTGCGGTACCACCACGAATGCGACTCATTCCGCAGAATGCTGATTTATGCCAGCCGGCGGAGATAACCAACGCAACTCAGTCCTAACCGCCGCGTGTGGCGGTTGCGGCAAGCAGGTCCGCGCCCCCGCCGTGCAGGCTGGCAAGCGTGTGCGCTGCCCGCATTGCGGCGATGCGGTGCGATTGCCGGGGGCTGCGTTCCGCGCGGTCGAAGGCCCGGCTCCAGCCGTGCCCGCTGACCGCCTGTTGGTGCATTGCCCCGCCTGTGCGGCATCGTTTTACGCCCGGAAGGAACATGCCGGCCGCCCCACGAAGTGTGGCAAGTGCGGCACGCACTTTACCTTGCCCCGAGTGGAATTGGCCGCCGCAGGCGCCGTCGAACCGGATGCGTTTTCGATCTCCCCTTTCGATCTCGACGACGAGACCGAGGGGTACGCGATCAGCACGCCCGTGGTGCAACGCACGGTGACGCTCGAATTCCCCGAGGAACCGCGGGCCATCGCCGAGCGCATCGAGCTCGATGCCCCGCCGCGCAGCCTCTATTTTTCGGGCGTGTTCGGCTTTCCCTTTCGTGGGGACGCCGCCAGCCGCTGGCTGTCGTTGACGCTGCTGATGTGTGTGTTGTGCGGCCTGAGCTGGGGCATGCTGATGTTCATCGGCGGGGGCCCAGGGGGCTCGCAATTCGAGGTCGGGCTGGGCGTAGTGGGCGCCGGCTTCATGCTGCTGGCGGCGTTCTGGGCCTTTCTGATCACGGCGAGCTTCGCCTCGAACTGCGCCAAGACGATCGTGGAAGACACCGCCGCCGGCGGCGACCAGGTGGCAAGCTGGCCCGAGGCCGACTGGCGCACCTGGTTCTTTCCGATGGTGGCGGTGGGTTACGTCTCGTTTCTCACGCTGACGATCGGCTACGTGCTGCACCTGGCAGTGTTGCTGGCGCCCCTGGAAATCCAGGAGTATTTGAACTTCGGGGCCTTCGCGATCGTCCCCTTCGTGTTGTTTCCGCTGCTGATGCTCTCGGGACTCGAGTGCGACTCGATGGTCGTGCCCCTGTCTGGGCCCGTGTTCGCGAGCCTCTGGCGTCACGCGGGAAGTTGGCTGGGTTTTTATGGGCTGACCGCCCTGCTGGCGTGTGGCGTGCTGCTGCCGGCGGTTGTGTTGCGGCCCTTTTTGCTGGGTCTTTTCGCGGTTTTGTACTTTGCTGTTGCGGCCAGCACGGGCACGTTCCTCTACGCACGATTGTTGGGCAGACTCGGCTGGCGCATCAGCCACGCGAAGGCAGCTCAGGAGGAAGAAGAGGACGAATCGTCCGAGGATTTTGCGTAGCGCGGGGCAAGCGCGAAAAAAAAATTGTGGTACCGTGCGAACCCTGGCGAAACGACCCGCGTACATCTTTCTGCAAGCGGCAGTGAGGCGAGGAATCGCGTCGGCCGATGCGTTCAAAATACTCTGCCTTGATTGCCTAATGTGAAGTTGCGAGCAACGGGATTGCTTGCCGGGCAAAAGGTGGTAGAATCCCTAACATCTAAGGCATTTGCTTCATCCTCTGCGTGATTCTCTCGGCGAGAGAAATCGATTGCCGGCTCCGGCCGGAACGCGGATAAAAAAGGATGAAAAATTCTGCTCGAGCGTTGCTTGACAGGGTTTCGAGTGCCGATAGAATAGCCAATCCGGTCGCCAAGGTGGCACAGGCCACTCCGGCGGCCGGCTTCGTTTTTGATCTTTGACAATTCGGTAGTGATGCCAAAGTCAATGAGCGCAAGCTTGTGACCGAATGGCTGTCTTTTTGTCGCAAGGCAAAGGTCAGCCGGTCGGATTTCGACCTTTCGAAATGGCTAATCATCTGCTCTCGCAAGGGAGCGGATAAGCATATTTTTTTGAAGGGTTTGATCCTGGCTCAGAATGAACGTTGGCGGCGTGGATTAGGCATGCAAGTCGAGCGAGAAGTTTCCTTCGGGAAATGGAAAGCGGCGAAAGGGAGAGTAACGCGTGGATCATCTGCCCTCGGATTCGGGATAGCTGCGGGAAACTGCAGGTAATACCGAATAATGTCTCCGGACCAAAGGTGAGATTCCGTCCGAGGATGAGTCCGCGTCCTATTAGCTTGTTGGTGGGGTAACGGCCTACCAAGGCGATGATGGGTACTGGGTGTGAGAGCACGACCCAGCTCACTGGGACTGAGACACTGCCCAGACACCTACGGGTGGCTGCAGTCGAGAATCTTCGGCAATGGGCGCAAGCCTGACCGAGCGACGCCGCGTGCGGGATGAAGGCCTTCGGGTTGTAAACCGCTGTCAGAGGGGATGAAAGGTCGTGGGGTTCTCCCCGCGATTTGACAGATCCTCAGAGGAAGTACGGGCTAAGTTCGTGCCAGCAGCCGCGGTAAGACGAACCGTACGAACGTTATTCGGAATCACTGGGCTTAAAGGGTGCGTAGGCGGTGCGGAAAGTTGGGTGTGAAATCCCTCGGCTCAACCGAGGAATAGCGCCCAAAACTACCGTGCTAGAGGGAGACAGAGGTGAGTGGAACTTAGGGTGGAGCGGTGAAATGCGTTGATATCCTAAGGAACACCAGTGGCGAAAGCGACTCACTGGGTCTCTTCTGACGCTGAGGCACGAAAGCTAGGGGAGCAAACGGGATTAGATACCCCGGTAGTCCTAGCTGTAAACGATGAGCACTGGGTTGGAGGGCCCTCCATAGCCTTCCAGCCGAAGCGAAAGTATTTAGTGCTCCGCCTGGGGAGTATGGTCGCAAGGCTGAAACTCAAAGGAATTGACGGGGGCTCACACAAGCGGTGGAGGATGTGGCTTAATTCGAGGCTACGCGAAGAACCTTATCCTGGTCTTGACATGCTTGGATTAACCCTGGGAAACCAGGGCCACGCCCCTTTGGGGTGGAACTTGCACAGGTGCTGCATGGCTGTCGTCAGCTCGTGTCGTGAGATGTCGGGTTAAGTCCCTTAACGAGCGAAACCCTTGTCACTAGTTGCCAGCGAGTAAAGTCGGGGACTCTAGTGAGACTGCCGGTGTTAAACCGGAGGAAGGTGGGGATGACGTCAAGTCCTCATGGCCTTTATGATCAGGGCTGCACACGTCCTACAATGGCACGCACAAAGGGAAGCAAACTCGCGAGAGCCAGCAAATCCCAAAAAACGTGCCTCAGTTCGGATTGCAGGCTGCAACTCGCCTGCATGAAGCCGGAATCGCTAGTAATCGCGGGTCAGCATACCGCGGTGAATGTGTTCCTGAGCCTTGTACACACCGCCCGTCAAGCCACGAAAGTGGGGGGTATCCGAAGTCACTGAGGTAACCGCAAGGAGCCAGGTGCCGAAGATAAACTCCGCAATTGGGACTAAGTCGTAACAAGGTAGCCGTAGGGGAACCTGCGGCTGGATCACCTCCTTTCTAAAGGATTCCAGTTCGCGCGATGGTGACATCGTCGAACTCACTTATGGACCAAGTCTTGCACTCTGCTTGGCATCGGCCCGTGGCGTAAGCCACGGGCAAACTACCGAATTGAATTTGATAGGCCCGGCGTGGATCTAGCCAGAACACGCCGGGCCTTTTTTTGCGCGCAGGACCCTGTGACCCCCCTTACGCGCGAATTCTGATTCGAACTCTCCCTGTCCTCCTCGAAAAGCCGCGCTTTTTATAGGTCGGGAAGATTGCACCCCTCCCGGGTGTGTAATTAAGATTGCATTCCAACCTGCCAATCTTCTTCAACGTTCCATCCCTCCGATCCTGCCTGTTTTTCCGGCTTCAATCTGCTTGAAGGCGTCCTACCATGCGCGATCGCCCTCGCGGTGTTACGGTCATCTGCGCGCTGCAGTCGCTGGCGGCGTCGGCTTTGTTCGGCCTGTTCTGTGTCGCGGGCACCTTCGTGCTCGATTACGGTCAGGAACTGTCGGCCTATTTGCCTGTCAGCCCGCGCACACTCGTCGCGATCGCGATGCTGTTGGGTTATCTCTACCTGTTCACTTCGTTCGGCATGTACACCGGTCGCCAGTGGGGCTGGTGGCTGGGGGTGTTGAGCTATGCGGCCATCGCCGCAGTCAATATCTACGTGATCGTGGAAATGGCCAACTCGCCCGCGGCGGCCGAAATACCTTTGGGCGAATTGCAGTTCCGCTATGCCAAGCTGGGCGCCCTGGCGGTCTTCGCCGTGATGATTCTGGTTTATCTCTTCCAGGAGCACGTGCGCGAGTTCTACCGGCTCGAGCACCGTTCGCCCTATTTCGATTTCGCGGCCGTCGCCGGATCAATGACGCTCGTGAGCGTCGGGATCGGCTTCTCGGGCGGACTGCTCTAATCGCCACGATCTCGCGACTCGCTCAATCGCCTCTCACGGCATCCAACAACCCTTCGCGCTCTTCGCGCCTTTGCGGTAATTAAATTGATGATGAATTACCGCAAAGGCGCGAAGAGCGCGAAGGGTTCTGCGGGTTCGATCTTGTTGGAGTGAAATTATCTTTGTGTTGCGCACTCGGGTTCCATTGCGGTAAAAGTGATGCCCAGGTGGTGGCGTGGCGGTTTTTCAATTCTCGGGGAATCTTCGCGTGGAGTGGTACAGGTGAAGGATGACCGGGGATTGTTCTCCGCGCTGGTAGGCGATGGCCGGCCGTTGATCCTGGTGACCGGTTTGAGCCTGGTCTTGTCTGGCGCGTTCGCGTTCTTTCTCTCGGCGAGGGGGCATTTTCTGCCGCACGACGTCGACTATCTCGGCATGACCCCCGAGGCGCTCTGCGCGGTCAACGAGTGCCGCATCGTCCACTTCATGTTCCACGATCGGGTTTCGTTCGGCGGCGCGCTCGTGGCGATCGGCGTGCTCTACTTGTGGCTGGCGGCGATTCCGCTGGCGCGCGGCGAGGCCTGGTCGTGGTGGCTGCTCGCGCTGAGCGGCATCTTGGGGTTCGGCAGCTTCCTGGCCTACCTGGGCTACGGCTATCTCGACACGTGGCACGGTGCCGCCACCTTGGCCTTGTTGCCCTGCTTTGTCCTGGGGGTGTCTCGCGCGAAGCCGCTCATTCCGCGCGGCTCAAGTCCGCTGACGCTGTTGCGCCCGAACGTGCCCCTCGAATGGCGCACTTCGCTCGGCTGGGGACGAATGGCGCTCTTGGCCACGGCGCTCGGATTGATCGGCGGCGGGGGGACGATCCTCATCGTCGGCATGACCACCGTTTTCGTGCCGCAGGATCTCGCCTACATGGGCATCACTGCCCGAGAATTCGACGCGATCAATCCAAGACTGGTGCCGCTCATTGCCCACGATCGCGCCGGCTTCGGCGGAGCCGTGCTGACCTGCGGCGTGCTCGTGCTGTTCTGCACGTGGTGCGGAAGGCCCTCGCGATCGCTCTGGCAGGCTCTGTGCGTGGCGGGCGGTGTCGGCTTCAGCACGGCGATCGGAGTCCATCCGTTGATCGGCTACACCGATACGACGCATCTCGCGCCGGCCGTGCTGGGCGCAGTGTCGTTCGGGGTGGGCATCACGCTGACTTGGCGGCCGATGATGCAACATTCCGTTGCGAATGGCGATGGCACAGCACCAGCCGGCTCACTTATCGCGTGAGAAGAACAGCCCCGTCAGCATGCCCAGTAGTCCGCGGCCGACTTTGCCGCCGATCTGCGTCCCCAGCGAGCGCGCGGCGCTGGTGGCCATGGCCTCGATCGGCGTGGCGCGGGTCGACTTGCGCGGGCGCGATGTCTGGGCGGAGCGCGTCGATTTCCGCGTGCCGCGGCGCGGGGTGACTCCCGAGTCGTCTTCTTCCTCTTCGTCCAGTTCCGACGCGGCACGGGCTTTGAGCATCTCGTAGGCCGATTCGCGGTCGATGGCCGTGGCGTAGCGCACGCCCAGGGGCGAGGCCGAGATGATCTGCCGGCGCTGGCTGTCGCTAATCGGGCCCAACCGGCTGGCCGGCGGCGCGATCTTGCCCCGCTCGACCGGCACGGGCGAACCGTGCTCGTCGAGAAACGAGACGAGCGCCTCGCCCACGGCAAGCTGCGTGAGAATTCCGGCGACGTCGAGCGAGCGGTCGTTGCGAAAAGTCTCGGCCGCGGCGCGGACCGCCTTTTGATCGCGCGGCGTAAAGGCGCGGAGCGCGTGCTGCACGCGATTGCCCAACTGACCCAAGACCGCGTCGGGCACGTCGAGCGGGTTCTGCGTGACGAAGACGACGCCCACGCCTTTCGAGCGAATCAGCCGTACGAGTTGCTCGATCTTGTCGACCACCACCTTGGACGCCTCGTCGAAGAGGAGATGCGCCTCGTCGAAGAAGAACACGAGCTTCGGTTGCGGCAGGTCCCCCACTTCGGGCAGTTGCTCGAACAGCTCGGCCAGCATCCACAGCAGAAATGTCGAATAGAGCTTGGGGGAGGTCAGCAGCTTGTCGGCGGCCAGGATATTCACCATGCCGCGCCCCTCGGCGTCCGTGCGCATCAGGTCGCTGATCAACAGCGAGGGTTCGCCGAAGAACTGCTCGGCGCCCTGCTCGGCCAGCGCTAGCAAGGCACGCTGGATCGCCGCGGCACTGGCGGGCGACACGTTGCCATACTGGGCCGAATACTGCTTGGCGTTTTCCGAGACGTGCCGCACCATCGCCTGCAAGTCTTTCAGGTCGAGCAACAGCAGCCCCTGCTCGTCGGCCGCCTTGAAGACGACATTGAGCACCCCGGTCTGTGTGTCGTTGAGATCGAGCAACCGCGACAGCAATAGGGGGCCCATTTCAGAGATCGTGGTGCGCACGGGATGGCCCGCCACTCCGAACACGTCCCAAAAAGTGACCGGCGCCGCCTGCCAGTTGAAATCGGGCACGCCCAATTCCTGGGCCCTGGCGACAAACTTGGGATTCTCTTCTCCCGGCAGACAAACGCCGGCCAGATCTCCCTTCACATCGGGGATGAAGGTCGAAACGCCCAATCGACTGAGCCCCTCGGCCAGGACGCGCAGCGTCACGGTCTTGCCGGTACCGGTGGCGCCGGCGATGAGTCCGTGGCGGTTGGCCATGGCCGCGAGCAGGCGCAGTTCGTGTTCACCCTTGCCGACGAGAATCGACTGCGACATGAAGGTTTCTTCCTGGTGGGTTCTGCGGATGATTGATCGCCAACGAGTCGACGATGGCCCGCGTTCACCGTGGGCTCGTCTTCTGGCTGTCGAGTCGGCTAGAGTTGTCGTGCGCTGAAGGTGTCGCCCTGGTTGATATCGCCCGTCTCCAGGCCCTTGCGGAACCAGCGTACGCGCTGTTCCGAGGTGCCGTGGGTGAAGGAGTCGGGCACGGCATAGCCCTGGGCCTGCTTCTGCAAGGTATCGTCGCCGATGGCGTGGGCCGCCTGCAGCCCTTCCTCGATGTCGCCCCGTTCGAGGATGTTCTTGGTGCGCTGGGCGTGGTGCGCCCAGACTCCGGCGAGAAAATCGGCCTGGAGCTCGAGCCGGACCGAGAGGTCGTTGTACTCGGCATCGCTTACCCGGCCGCGCATGCGCTGGACCTTTTCGCTGGTGCCGAGCAGGTTCTGCACGTGGTGGCCGATCTCGTGCGCCACGACGTAGGCTTGGGCAAAATCTCCCGGCGCGCCGAAGCGGTTGGAGAGTTCTTCGTAAAAGCCGAGATCGAGATAGACCTTCTGATCGAGCGGGCAGTAGAAGGGGCCCACGGCGGAGCTGGCGGTACCGCAGGCTGACTGTACTTGGCCGCGGAAGAGCACGAGAGTCGGCTCCTGATATTCGCGCCCCAGGCGGCGAAACTGCTCGTTCCACACGTCCTCGGTATCGGCCAGAACCACCGAGACGAATTGCCGCAGCTTTTCGTCCTCGGGATCGAGGGGCTCGTTCCCCTGTTGCTGGATGGGGCCGGCCTGTTGCGGAAGCTGCTCGAGCAGGGCCTGCGGATCGCCCCCCAGCAGCACGATGACGACGAGCAGCAGGATGGTGCCCAGGCCTCCCCCGACGATCATCGGACCGCCGGAGATTCGTCGGCGATCCTCGACATTGGAACTTTCGCGTCGACCCTGCCAGCGCATCGTGGGTGCTCCCGGTTTTTTCGCCGCGATGGGCGGCTCATAGAGACGTGCGACTCGCCATTGTTTCTCTTGGAAGGCGATTGGGCAAGAAAGTCCCAGACCGACCCATCAACGTCCATTGGCGCGGCAGGGTGGCGACGAACTCCCGGGCCAGGCGGAAACCAGGGGGTGGAATCAGGAGGAATTTTTCTGGCCGTATTCGCTTGATCGAATGTGGCCAGGCATTTGATCGAGAGGGGGTGAAGCACTTGAATCGATTGTAGCGGTCAAGACCAAGTCAGGCGTAGTAATGCGCGGCAGGAATGCCCTATGTTTCTATGATGTTCGCAGCACCAATCCGCCAGGAGTAAGGTCATGCCCCAGACGCCCGTTTCGAGTCGCCCCGACGTTTTCATTGCCGGAGCCGGTCCCGTCGGGTTGACGATGGCCGCCGCGTTGCAGGCCCAGGGGTTGCGCTGCCGCATCATCGACAAGGCTCCCCGGCCGACCGACAAGTCGAAGGCGCTCGTCGTCTGGAGCCGCACGCTCGAGTTGTTGAATGGCCTGGGGCTGGCCGAAACGTTTCTCGCGGCGGGCATGAAGGTCGACGGGGCGAGCATCTACGGCAATGGCAAGCGCTACGTCCATCTCGAGATCGATAATATCGCCAGCCGGTTCAACTTTCCGCTGATGATTCCGCAGAGCGAGACGGAGCGCTTGCTCAGCGAACATCTGGCGGCGCAAGGCATCGTCGTCGATCGCGAAGTGGAGTTGATCTCCTTCACCGCGGGGGACCGCGAAGTGACCGGCGAGCTGCGTCATGCCGACGGCACGACCGAGATGTTCAGCACGCCGTGGCTCATCGGTTGCGATGGCGCGCACAGTGCCGTGCGGCATGGTCTGGGGCTTGAATTCGAAGGCGTGGCCGAGCCCGACGACTGGATGCTGGCCGACGTGCATCTCTCGGGCCCGATCGCCGAGAATGAGATCAGCATCTACTGGCACGAAAAGGGACTGCTCGTTTTCTTCCCGATCACGCCGGGACGTTTCCGGATGGTGGCCGATCTGGGGCCCTCGGCAGCGTCGGCGCGTCCGGCGGATCCGACGCTGGAAGAGGTGCAGGCGATGATTGACGAGCGCGGCCCAACGGGCATCATGGCCACCCATCCGGTTTGGCTGGCCGGCTTCCGCATCAACGAGCGCAAGGTGCGCGACTATCGCGTCGGCCGCGTGATGCTGGCCGGCGACGCCGCCCATATTCACAGCCCCGCCGGTGGGCAGGGCATGAACACCGGCATGCAGGATGCGTTCAATTTGGCCTGGAAGCTGGCGCTCGTGCAGCGTGGGCTGGCGGACGAGAATGTCCTGCTCGGCAGCTATTCCGAAGAGCGGAGCGCCATTGGCGATCAGGTCTTGAACGCTGCCTCACGAGTCACCACGATGGCCACGCTGCGCAACCCGGTGGCCCAGTTCGTCCGCAATCACATCGCGGGAATCGTCGGTTCGTTCGGCTTTGTGCAAGACAAGATCAAGAACGCCCTGTGCGAGCTGGCCATCAACTATCGTGGCGCGACGCTGTCGCGCGAAGATTGGCACACGGGCGAGATCATCCATCGCGGAGCAGGCATACCGACGGGGGATCGCCTGCCCGATGCGCGGATCGTGTGTGCCACGACGGGCGAGGACATCAGCCTGCACAACGCCCTCCACGCGGTGAAGCATCATTTGTTGCTCTTGCCGGGTTCGGAGGGAGCAGACGGCATTGCGAATCTGGCGACGATCGCGCGGCAGGTGCGGGCCGCGTATCCCCAGGTGATCGCGCCCCTCTTCGTGCTGCCTGTGGAAGAAGGGCAGGGGGCCGCGCTCGAGGCCACCGGGGGGATCAAGGCGTGTCTCGATATCGATGCCGCGATCCACGCGGCGCACCATGCCCACCACGCCACGCTGATCGTGGTGCGACCCGACGGCTACATCGGCTACCGCGCGCAGCCGGCGACGGCCGACGGCGTGCTCGCGTACCTTGGCAGCTATCTCCTCGGCAAGCAATCTTGCTGCCAGGGCGAAGGAGCGCGGGATGCGAACTGCGGCGAGAAGACGCCGGTTGTGACAAACTGAGCCGTCGGCAGATCATTTATCGAACGCACCGGCGAGCGGCTAGTCGACGAGGGGTGGACTAGGGGGGTAGCACCGACGAGTTTCCGCAGATGGCGGTGAAACTTTTCTCGCGAAAGTCGGAAGCTCGTCGGTGTCGCGCAGCGACAAGAGGTTCGTTTCGACCGGACCGACGTTGTGGTGAGGCCGCGCTGCTGAAATGCGCTGTCCGATCGACCCTCTGGTTGCTGCGCCACACCGACGACGGTGCGACTCGAGTGTGTTGCCGTGCGCGACGTCGCGCCGCACCATCGTCGGTGCCACCCGGCCTGGGAAACACAGCACTAATCTTACTCGACGAGGTATTTCCAGACGCCGAGCGGGACGCGATAGGGTTTTTGCTGGCGGTAGAGCGCGAGGCGCGCTTCGAGGCCGTCGATGAGTGGTTGCACCTCGGTATAGCCCGCCGCGTAAAGCGTCTGCGACATCTTCAGCGCCGTGGTGGCCGTTTGCTCGGCGGCGGGCCAATTGCCCGCCTCGGCGTAGGCGGCGGCGAGCGTGTCGAGGACCATCGGATTTTGCGCGCCGAAGCGTTGGTGCGCCGCCAACGCATAGCGCACCGCGGCGGGGCCATTCCGATAGCGCGCTTCGTCGCACGTGGCATGGATGCGCGCCAGCTCGACGAGCAGGATCGGCAGGCGCGGGTTCTCGGCGATGGCGGGGGCGTAGGCCTCGATCGCCTCGCCCGTCTTGCCCGTGCGCGCCAGCGAACGGGCAATCGTGACCTTGGCGAGATTCGATCGAGCGTCGATTGCCAGGGCGTGCCGGGCCTCGACCAGGGCGAGCTGGTGGTCGCCGTCGTAGCTCGCCTGCGCGGCAAGTGCCATACGCGCCGAATGGCTGTCGGGCGAGAATTTCAACGTGTGCTCGAAGAGGGTTCGCGTGTCGCGCCAATAACCGACCTGCACGATCGAGAGCACGACCAGCACCAGCAGTGCTGCCCCAGACAAGGCGAGCGACGCACGGCGCCATGCCGTGCCACGTTCTGCCAGTTCGGCCATTGCCCAGGCGATGATCAGATAGAGACCAATAGCCGGCACGTAGGTGTAGCGATCGGCCATCGATTGTTCGCCAACCTGCACGAATCCGATCACCGGCACGAGGGTGCCGACGTACCAGAGCCAGCCGGTGGTGAAGTACGCGCGGGGACGGACGAAGATCGCCACCAGGGTGATCGCGACGAGCGCGATCGCTCCCAGCACCGTCAGCGCCAGGGGGACATTCCGCTCGATGAAGAGGTAGGGGACGTAAAGCGGATAGGGGTAGAGCGTCGTTCCGAGATAGGCCCAATAGGAATTCAGGGCGTTCGCGACGCGGGCGGCGAGTGGGATCTGCATAATGGTGCCGGTACGGCCTTGCGCCCAGACCGTCATGTAGATGGCGCCCAGCGACAAAAGCAGAAACGGAAGCTTCTCGACCAGCAAACGGACGAGCGTTTGTGGTGCAACGCGCGAAGCGCCACTCGGCAGCCACGCGATGCGTCCCAGCGGCCAGTAGTCGATCAGCAGCAACAAAAAGGGGAGGGTGACGAGCATCGGCTTCGACATGAGACCCAGGGCGAACGCGGCGAGCGCTGCGATGTAAAACGCCCCACGGCGATCCGTCGCGTAGCGGGTATAAGCGTGCAACGCGAGCAGCATGAAAAACGTCGAGAGCACATCCTTACGCTCCGCGACCCACGCGACCGATTCGACGCGCTGCGGATGCCAGGCGAAGAACGCCGCCACCAGGGCACTCGGCCACATCCGCGAAGTCATCCGCCCGAGCAGCCAGAACAGCAGGGCAACATTGGCCGCGTGCAGCAGCACATTCGTCAGGTGATGGCCGCGCGGAGCAAGGCCATACAACTGGCTGTCGAGCATGTGCGACAACACCGTGACGGGATGCCAGTTGGCAGCAACGGAACTGGTGAAGGCCCAGTGCAGGCTGCCGGAACGGAAGCCGGCGTTGATGTTGGGCTCATCCTTGACGTAAAAGGTGTCGTCGAAGGCCAGGAAATCGAACGGCACGACGAACGTCGGCGCATAGATGACTGTGGTCACCGCTACCAACAGGAGAGCGACGCCGAGCACCATTCGGCGAGGGTACGACGCGACCGTCCCGAGCGGCGTCGACTTGCTTGGCGGCTCGGGACGTTCCGCCGCGGATGATCGGCGGCGTTGTTTCGAGCGTGCCATGACGGAAGGCGGACGGGGCGAAGCTGAATCGGCTGCCGACGGCAGACACGTCCAAGAATCGCAGTTGTCGTCTCACTTCGCAAGTAGTGGTTGAATAAGGGGCACCGTTATCGCTCCGAAGGCCCGCGTTCTTCGCGCAAGTCACGACACTTTGCTGTGGAGTGTTCCGTCATGCAAGCGGGGACAACAAGTCCGACAACCTGTTGTCCCCGGGGCCAGAATGCCTGTCTTTGGCAGACACCTGGATCGAGCGTTCGTTACACGGCTCACGCAGTCAGTTGCTTGGTGCTTGTGTCGTGGGACGTAGCCACGGGAATGCGCCAGCATTCTGTTTCGCCGGAGGCGCGTACACGGCACAGCAGCTCAAAATCGCCCCAGATGGCTAGTTCCGTCTTCACATCCACGGCCTGAATAATCTTGGCCACGCACTCGTCGGCCTGCGCGGGAGGGGGCAGTTGCAGCCGGTAGTCGGGCTGGCGCCGCGGCACTTGTTGCCCTTCGCGGAGTTCGCAACGTACCGCGCCTGGCGCAATATCGGCAAAATACAAGTAGTACGGCGCGTACCCCAGCCGGTG
The DNA here is from genome assembly GCA_019636335.1 of Pirellulales bacterium. Lineage (NCBI taxonomy): Bacteria > Pseudomonadati > Planctomycetota > Planctomycetia > Pirellulales > Pirellulales bacterium. The sequence continues at coordinate 18,409 of JAHBXR010000042.1, read as the reverse complement.
GGATACCCATTCGCTGGCGACGCGCCAAGGTCGTGAGACGACCTCCCCCCAGGGAGCAAAACGGTGGGTGTGTTTTCGTATCGGCATGAGTCGCTCCTCATGTGGTTATTGTTGTGGTGCGCGCTCCGCGCGTGGGAGACGTGGCGGCGTTCCGGTGCGCGTGGCGAACAGACGTTGGTCATAGTCCTTCTTCAATGCCGGATTGCGCGCCAGCCATGCCTCGGCGGCATGACGCGGCAAGCCGTAGATCGGCTCGAACTCCTGCTCGGTGCGATCTGTTTTTCGACGCCGGAAGGGACGCCAAAGATTGTTCAGCACGGTGACACCTCCTACATATCGAATCGCCCCGCGGCCTCCGGTTGGAAGAGGATCTCGGCCAGACGCAGCTTGACCTTGCCGGCTGGCGCGTCCCACTCGATATCGTCGCCGACACGCGCGCCGAGCAGAGCCGTGCCCATCGGCGCCAAGACCGAAACCCGGTTGTCCCCAATGTTCGCACGCTCGGGATACGTCAGCGTGTAGGTCTCATCCTCTTCGGTCTCGTCGTCATGCAGCCGTACGGTCGTGTTCATGGTCACGATCTCGGCTGGCACGTTTTCTGGCTCGACGGGCTGGGCACGATCGACTTCGTCCAACAGCGCTTCGAGATGCCGCCGTTCGGCGACATTCTGGCGGGCAAGCCGTTCGACGAGCGTGCCTAAGCGACGGCGGTCGAGCGTGGTGACCATCGGCAGGGTGAGAACTGCGGCGGCAAGGGGGTGTTTGATCTTCATGGTGTGGGTCTTTCTGGTCTTGAGGGAAAGGGGCGTGGGGCCCTCCGTCAGGTATCTGCTTCTGCGGGAGACTCCGTCGCCTGGATGGCCCCGACGGCCGCCCGACGGTGGGAGTCGACGAAGCGGGCCGCACGTTGTTGCTGGCGAATCGCATGGCCCTTCTTGCGGAGCAACACACGCTCGACGGCGCGCTGCGCTTTTTGTGCGACGCGAGTCAGCACGAAGGGCAGAGGGTGATGTCGCTCCTGGACATGGACCGTGCCATGATGGGGGAGCGGAATAACGGCTCGCACGAGCTGATCGAGACCCCCACGCGGGCCGTTGACATCGCGCACGAAGATGTCGACGCGGGGCAGGCGGTGCGTCCATTTCGCCAGTGCCGCGCCAAATTCCTGTTCGGCAAACTGCTGCAGCACGGGTCGGACTTCACCTTGATTGCGGTGTACAAATACTTTCATGGCCTGCACTCCGAAAAGTAGGGCGAACGAAACGACAACAAACGGAACGAACGCGTTTGCGGTCTGCCGGTACGCGGGCAACGTGCGCCGCACCCGGTTCTTGCCGACGAGGCCAGCCGCGAATGCTTGAAGCGCGCCATCGGCCGCGTGGGCGGCCCAGACGCTCAAGCCTGACGATCGAATTCGATCCGGCGAGCGAGTGGGCCGCCACGATCCTCTTCGACGACCACCTTTATCCGATCGGTCGGTTGCAAGAAGTGAAACCGCACCCGGTCGGCGTTGACGAGAATTTCACAGGTCGGTGGAACATGGATCCGCATCTCCGCATCGTTGGTTCGCAACTGGATTGCCCGGCCGATCAAATCCACCTGCTCGACCACGCCGCGAAGGGAATGCTGCGGGGGAGCGATGTTTCGGATGTTTCGAAGGGTTCCGGACACGGCACGTGATCCTCATTTCGCGTCACTCTGCCTTGCTTGGTACGCGAACTGCATGCCAATCGAGCAAAAGGGCAAAGAATGCCGTAAGTGTGTAGAATCTGAGGAGTTCCTCTTCCCGCGTCGTCAGGCGAAGTGAGCCGCCGCTGTGGCGGAAATGGCCAACTGGCCAAAACGCCAACAGTCCTATGTCAGGAGGGGGATATCGAGGATCGTCCCGAGGCGCCAGGCCCGACATGTCCACGCATGAACGACGACAGCAGCCCGCGAGCATAGCCGCCGCGGTGGGGACGATCGCCTGGTTGATCGTGGTGGGTTGCCTGGTCCTGCTTGTCGCGTCTATCTCGAGGGAGGCAGAGAGCTCGTCCGCGAGCTGTCTTGCCGGCGTGGCGGCGCTGGGCGCAAGCTGCGTGGCTGGGGTGGCCTATGCGGCGTTGTACCAGGGCCAGCGTCGAATGCGGCTCGAGGTGGCGGAGATGAATCGCATCGCGGAACGTGCGCTCGAGATGCTGGGCGCCTCCGCTCGGGCCGAGACCGATCGCGGAAGTGATGCTTCGAGCTTGCGCGAACGGCTGCAGGCCCTGCTCGCGCGACTGGGGCCGATGCTCGAAGAGCATCACCAGCGCGAACGCGAAGTGCTCCGCGCCGATCAGTTGGCCCTCGTCGGACAAATGGCCGCGGGCGTGGCCCACGAAATACGCAATCCGCTGACCTCGATTAAGCTGCTCGTGCAGTCGGGGCAAAAGGAAGGGGCCGCCAGCGATCTCTCGGACGATGATCTGCGCATCATCGAGCAGGAGATCCGCCGCATGGAACGCTCGTTGCAACGGTTTCTTGATTTCGCCAGGCCGCCGCGTCCCGAACAGCGGCCACTCGATCTGGTGGCTCTCGTCGAGCAAACGCTCGCCTTGATCGAAGGCCGGGCGCGCAAGCAGCAGGTCGACGTGGAGCTGGATGCGCCGGGTCGGCCCCTGCTGGTGAACGCCGATCAGGATCAACTGCAGCAGCTCGTGCTGAATCTGGTCATCAATGCGCTCGACGTCATGGCAGAGGGTGGACGGTTGTTGATATGGTTGCGTCAGACGGCGCGTGAGGTCGAGTTGCGTGTCGAGGATACGGGCCCGGGCATTTCGGCCGAGCTGATGCCGCGCCTGTTCGATCCATTCGTCAGCACCAAAGAGACCGGGGTCGGCTTGGGGCTGGCCGTTTCGTACCGCATTGCCGAACGCCATGCCGGCCGGTTGTGGGCCGAGCCCGATCGTCCCGCCGGGGCAGGGGCGTGTCTCTGCCTGGTGTTGCCTGCTCTCGAAGTGAGCTCTATTACCTAGGTCTTTGGATCGAGCAACGATGCCTACACTACTGGTAATCGATGACGAGGCCCCGATTCTGCACGCCTTCAAGCGGGCTTTTGGGGGTGGTGAGGTTACGGTGCTCACGGCGGCGTCGGCCAAGGAAGGGCTTGCCAAAATACTCGAGCTGGACCCCGATGTGATCGTGCTCGATATCAATCTGCCCGATCGGTCGGGCATCGATCTCTTCCGCGACATTCGGCAGCACGACCGCCGCACGCCGGTGATTTTTATAACCGGTCACGGCACGACCGATACCGCCATCGAGGCGATGAAGCTGGGCGCGTTCGATTACCTGCTCAAGCCGCTGGAACTCGACGAATTGGAAGAGCTCGTCGAGCAGGCGTTCGAGGTCAGCCGGTTGATGCGCGTGCCGGCGATCGCCGAGGGGGAAGCGATCAATCGTCCGGCCGATCGGCTGATCGGTCGTTCGAAGGGCATGCAAGAGGTTTACAAGGCGATCGGACGCGTCGCGCCGCAGCACGTCACGGTGTTGATCTTGGGCGAGACCGGCACCGGCAAGGAACTGGTTGCGCGGGCGCTCTACCACCATAGCGAGCGGGCAAAGGGACCGTTCCATGCCGTGAATTGCGCGGCCATTCCCGAGACACTGCTAGAAAGCGAGCTCTTCGGCCACGAGCGGGGCGCCTTCACGGGGGCCGAGCGCCGGCGCATTGGCAAGTTCGAGCAATGCAAGGGAGGCACGCTCTTTCTGGACGAGATCGGCGACATGACGCCTCTGACGCAGGCCAAGATCCTGCGCGTCTTACAAGACCAGCGATTCGAACGTGTCGGCGGCAACGAAACGATCGAAACCGATGTCCGCGTGATTGCCGCTACCAATCAACCGCTCGAACGGTTGATTCAGCAGGATCGTTTTCGTAGCGACCTGTATTATCGCTTGAGCGTTTTCACGATTCGCTTGCCCCCGTTGCGCGAGCGCGAAGGGGATATCGAGCTGCTGGTGCCGTATTTTCTGCAACGCTTCGGACCCGAGTTGGGCAAGGAGGTCCAAAGCGTCAGCCCAGAAACGTATGCCGAATTACGGCAGTATCATTGGCCGGGCAACGTGCGCGAGTTGCAGAGTGTCGTCAAGCAGGCCTTGCTGAAATCGACGGCGCCGGTCTTGCTGCCGTCCGATTTGCCCGCCGGATTCCATGCCGGTGATGAGGGGAGCGTCAAGGCGGGCGACAGCGAGTTTCCCGATCTGGCCAACTACATCGACGCGCAGTTGCGACGTCAGGCGCCGCACGTGTTCGAGGATGTCTTGCGGCACGCCAAGCGGCAGTTGCTACTGCGCGGACTCGAAGCGACCAATGGCAACCAGGTACAGGCCGCCCGGCTGCTCGGCATCAACCGCAGCACACTGCGCAACGAGCTACGCAACCAGGGCATCGCCGTGGACCGCCACGTGGAAGAGAAGTAGGGCCGCCGCCAAGCGGTTGGTGCGGTGCCCCGGGCGCACCACTCCGGCGCATGGCGTTCGCGCGGCGCTCGTTCGGTCGAACTTTACGCCAGGTGCGCCTCGAACGCGCCGGCCAGGCCGCCGGTATGGCGGAAACCGACCATGCCGGCACGTCGAATGATGCTGTCGGTCGTACTCGCCACCAGCGTGTTGTTGAAGTAGGCGCGCAACGACGTGCCAATGACTTCGAAGCGGAGCCGTCCGCTACCGACGCCCACCTGGCCTTGGGCGAGGAATTCCCACCCCATGCCGGGATTGCGCCAGATTTGAACAAAGTACCGTTCGTCCGCTGTGCGCAAGAGACGTGCCATGTAGGCATTCGAGTCGGCTGGTCCCGTGCTGCGGGCCAAAAGCCCGAGGCTGCTGTTCGCTCCGGCTTGCGTCGTGAGATCGATGTCGGCCGAGACACTGACATCGGCCGCCAGCGGGCCATTCAGCGTGACGACCGCCGTGCCGTTCGTGTTCAGGGCCAGCCGATGATTTTGGATCCGCACGTCCCCATCGCGCTCGGTCCAATTGCTACCGATAAAAGAGCTGTTGGGCCGGTCGAAGAGATCGGTAAACGGCAGGATGACATTGGTGTGCGGCGGCGGACTGGCGATTTCGGCCAGGAAATTGGTCGAGGAGCCGCCCGTCTGGCGAATGCCGAGGGTGCCAATCGTCACCCGATCATTCGTCACGCTGGTCAGCAAGACGCCGTCGACATAGAGATCGAGACGCGAGCCATAGACGTTGAAGCGGAGTCGCCCGCTGGAGCCCGAGATCGGCACGGTGCTAAGCGGCGTATTGTTTCCACCAAGATTGACCCAGATCTCGGCCGAGTAGCTCCCCTGGTGCTTCATGATGCGGGCAAAATAGTAGTTCGAATCACCAGGTCCGGAATAACGTGCGGCGACGCCCACGCTGCGTTCCACCTCGGCCGATTGCAAGTCGAAGTCGAGACTGATCGAGACATTCGCCTGCCATACGCCGTTGAGCGTCGCCAGGGCCTCTCGATTCGACGCCAGAACGAGGTGTTTATCGACGATCTGCAGGTCGCCCACGCGTTCGACCCAGGCGCTAGAGAGGTCCGAGTTATTGGGCCGATTGAAATTGTCCGCGAAGGGCAAGCTAACGGCCGTGGCTCCCACGGTGGGCAATACGCCGCCACCGCTGGGTGAGCTGGCAAAAGGTCGCTTCACCGCCGTCTCGACAAGTGATGCACTTTCATCTGCCGCAAATTCAGTTGCCTGCGCAGCGTCGGGGTGCGTCTCCGCGATTTCGCTTGACGGCTCGAGCGTGCCGAGGAAGCCGGCCAGTGCCGGGTTGGCAACCAATAGTTGACGGTGTTCGAGGCGTTCGAGGGTACGGGCCAGGTTCGTGAGTGCATCGCGACGGGCTGCCGAAGCGCGGCGGCTCGCGCGAGACTGATGCGGCCGACGAGAGAAAGGGAACATGATCGGGCTCCGATCGAGATACCAGCAACTGTGCCCCGCGGCTAGTTCGCAATCGTTGCAACGGATGCTCCTTGTCGCGCGAAACCAACTCTCACAGTAATCGGGAGCTACAGGGCAACAAAGCGCCAAGTCGAAGTCGCTCACTTTTGCTGGTCTTTTCGCATGGCGATCTACGCACGGATTTTGGCCCTCTCGCCCCCCAGAATACGTAGGGCATTCCGCAAGCTGAAGGCATCTAAGTGGTTGCCGACAGTCATGTCGTGCGCGATCTTCAAACTATCTGCGATCGCTTCAAATCGGCGATTTCGAATCTTACAATGGGCACATTGGCATTGCGAGCAGCAACACACGTTTCGCCGCGCGTTCGATGCACGGCTGCGTTGCCGGGCAAAATGCCGCACCTGTCTTGAAATGGAACGACGCGGAGCGATCCGACGTCGCCGTTCGCTTGGCGATTCCGCTGGTGTGTCGAACGATCGTGCGCGGCTGCGGATTGTCGCTGTTCGCATGGAACGGCGTCAGCGTGGCAAATCCGTGTGCGCTGTTCAATCGATTGAAGTACCAATGAATGCGGCCCGACGGCCTTGGAGGATCGAATCATGATCCAGCGTTTCTTCTATTTGGCGGTGATGACGGCGTTTTCGACCGTGCTTGCGGCCGCGGCATGTCTCGCACAGGATGCTGCCGCCACGAACGATGGAGCTGCGCCAGCGAACGATGATCTTGCCGCCGTGCGTACAGCGGTTGAAAAGTATGTGCAGGCCTTCAACGCGGGCGATGCGGAAGCCGTCGCCCAGTGCTGGGGTGCGGAGGGAGTTTATATCACTCCCGAGGGTGAAAGGCTGAAGGGCCCCGACGCCATCAAGCAACACTTTGCCGACTCATTCTCCGAAAGTCCTGGATTGCAATTGACCGTCACGATCGACTCTCTACGGCTGCTCGGCGATGACGTCGCACTGGAAGAAGGAACGGCGTCAGTCGGCCAGGAAGGCGTCGCGGAAGAGACGTCAACCTATGTTGCCGTCCACCACAAGCACGATGGCGTGTGGAAACTGGATACGGTGCGCGAAACGGTTGTGCCCGACAATTCGGGGCCCGAGCATGCGTTGGATTCGCTGGCTTGGCTCGTGGGAGAGTGGACCGACAATTCACTGCCCGGCGTGCAGGTCGATTCGAGCTATCGCTGGGCAACAGGAGGGCAGTTTCTGGTGAACACGTTCCGAGTCGTCATCGACGACGAGATCGACATGGAAGGGACGCAGATCATCGGTTGGGATCCTTCGCGCGATACGATTCGTTCCTGGCTGTTCGATTCGGACGGTGGCTTTGGCCAGGGAACGTGGACCGAAGGAGAGGAAGGGGAGTGGCTGGTCGAGACAAAGAATGTACTGCCCGACGGGCGACACTCGACGTCGATCAACCACTATCAACGCGTCGATGACGACCAGTTCAGTTGGTCTTCGACGAAGCGTCGCGTCGAACTGGAGAAGCTTCCCGACGTCGCGCCGATTGCCGTGCGTCGCGCGGGATCGGAATGATCACGTCTTCGACTTCGGCGGCACCACACGATTCGCAAACGCCTGTTGAGGAATCAACGATGCGACATTTCATCTCCTCGATCCTGATCGTGGTCCTGTTGGTATCCCAGTGCTTCGTCGCCTCGCCGGCTTATGGTCGTGGCGGCCGCGGGGGTGGAGGTGGTGGTCGTGGAGGCGGGGGCGGTGCCCGCATGGGAGGTGGTGGTGGAGGAAGGCCGAGTGGCGGTGGCGCCTATCGTGGAACGCCTTCGATGAGTCGTTCGGCGCCGCGACCAGCTCCAAGACCGGCCTCGCGTCCTCAAACCGCACAACGACCTGCGTCTCGTCCCCAAATGCCGGCGAGCGCAACCACACGTCCGGCAACGCGCCCGCAACCCAACTTTCCGACGTCGCGTCCCGGCGGCGGTGCCGGTGGAATTACTGCGGGGCGTGGCGGCGCGGCGCGTCCCTCGACTCGACCTTCGACGTCCGAGCTGAGCAACTTTCTTGGAATACCTGGGCCGACGGGGGGTGCCGCTGCGAACCGACAATTCAACGGGGGAAGAACTGCCGCGCGCACTTCACCCCCTGCTGCCAGCCAATTGCCCTCGCGCGGCAACAGCAACCGGCATTCGAACGTGTGGCAGGGAGATCACTTCACGATCGGTGCGGCAGGAGGATCAGGATCGGTTACCGGACCGGGTGGCGTCACCATCGGTGGTGCCGGCGGCGCAGTTGCCATCAAGGGACCGGGCGGAAACACCGTGGTGCGCGGAGGCGGCGCCATCGGCGCCACGAACGGCGTGAATTCGATCGGCCGCGCCGGTGGATTCGTCGGCGGACAAGACGCCGCGGGAAATCGCATCGTCGCCGGACGCGGGGCCACGTTTGCGAACGGTCAGGTTGTAGGGGGGCGCACCTGGTCGGCCGTGAATGGCAACTTCAACCATTGGAACTGTTTCCATCCCGGGTGGTATCCCAACTATCCAGGCGCTTGGTTCCCCGGCAAATGGGCTGCGGCAGGCGTCTGGACCGGTGCGACGTGGGCGGCGCTCACCGGCTGGTGGGGCTACGGCGGCGAACCGATGTACTACGACTACGGTGGCGACGTCGGCTACAGCGACGGCGAGATCTACTACGGCGATGAACCAGTTGCCACCGAAGAGCAGTACTACAACGAAGCGACCGACATCGCCGCGATGGGAGATCAAACCACCGCCACCGATGAAGAATGGCTGCCGCTCGGTGTGTTCGGCTTGGTGGTCGAAGGTCAGCAAGACACGGACAAGCTCTTCCAGTTGGCGGTGAACAAGGCGGGCTTGATCCGCGGCAACTACTACGACGTCATCAGCAACCAGGCGTTGCCGATCGAGGGGGCCGTCGATGGCAAGACGCAACGCGCCGCCTGGCATGCGAAGGACAAGCCCGACATCGTCATGGAGACGGGCATCTACAACCTGACGAACGACGAGGTGCCGGTGTTGGTCCACTTTGGCGCCGACAAGACTGAGCAGCGCATGCTGGTGCGTCTGGAAAATCCAGAGGAAAAAGCGCAAACCAGCGCGCCCGAAGCGCAAACTACCCCCTAGCGGCCGGAACCTCACGTTGAGTACCCCGATATGACCACCGGTGGCGTTTTCGATTCCGTGCCATTGTGGTTGCTGTTCGTAGCGACGATCATGCTGATTTATCTCGCGGTCGAAGCGGGTTATCGGCTGGGCAAATTCCGGTGCGACCACTCACCAGAGAAGGAGGCCCCCGCGGGTGCTATGGCGGGGGCCATGCTGGGCTTGCTGGCCTTCATGCTGGCCTTCACCTTCGGCCTGGCTGCGGCTCGTTTTGACGAACGGCGACATACGATCCTCGACGAATCGAACGCGATCGGCACGACCTATCTGCGAGCTGGGCTATTGGCCGAACCCCAGCGCAGCAAGGCACGGCAGCTCCTGAAAGACTATGCCGACGCGCGCATCGAGGGCCCCCGTACCGGCAAGGTCGAAGAAGCGATAGACAGGTCAATCGAACTGCAACATGAATTGTGGACACAAGCGAACGCCATCGCACAGGCCGACCCGCATTCGATCATTGGGGGGCTATTCATCCAGTCGCTGAATGAAATGATCGACCTGCACGCCACACGAGTGATGGTCGGCTTGCGCAGCCGGATTCCGGGGGTCATTTGGGTCGCATTGTACTTCGTAGCCGTGCTCGCGATGGCCACCATGGGGTTTCACGAAGGCCTGTCCGGCACAAGACGTTCGCTGGCCTCGCCGGCGGTCGTCGTTGCCTTCTCGGCCATCCTTTTCATGATCGTTGACCTTGACCGGCCGCAGGAAGGTCTGCTGCGGATCAGTCAGCAGTCGATGCTCGATCTACAACTGTCGATGGATGCTCCAGAACATTAAGTCGAGAGCTCAGCAGCGAACTTGATGGACGTGTAGCGCGTCGCCTGCCGCAATTCTTCGCGAGGAGTGTTTGCACATGTGTCGCTGGTTGGCGTATTCGGGTGGAGAGATCTTTCTCGAGGACATCCTGTTTGCTGCCAAGCAGAATTTGATCGATCAGAGTCTCAGCTCGCGCTCGGCCGAAACCCCAACAAATGGTGACGGATTCGGCGTCGGCTGGTATGGCAAGCGGGAACAACCGGGCCTGTTTCGCAGCATTCGACCGGCCTGGAACGACTTCAATCTACGAGACCTCGCAGCCAATATCGAATCGCGTCTGTTCCTGGCGCACGTCCGGGCGACTTCGCTCACCACAGTGCAAGAAACGAATTGCCATCCTTTCCGCTACGGAAATTGGCTGTTTGTCCACAATGGAGAAATCTTTGAAGTCGAGAGGTTGCGGCGTGACCTGTTAATGTCCGTCGCACCACAATTCTTCAGCAACATCCTGGGCACGACCGATTCCGAGGTGATGTTCCATCTTGCACTGAGCTTTGGGTTGTCAGATGATCCGCCTGCGGCACTGGCTCGCATGGCGGGATTCATCGAACATGTCGGTCGCGCTTATGGAGTCACGGAATCGCTCTGGATGACCGTGGGCGTGACCGACGGTGAGACGCTCTATGGTGTTCGTTACGCCAGCGATGGTGACGCACCGACCTTGTTCTATAGCCCCGATATCGAACACCTTTACCGGCTCAATCCGGCGATTACCGGCCGATTTGGTGCAGTCGCACGTGCGGTCGTCTCTGAACCGATCGGTGAGTTTTCGCACCTCTGGCGGGAAGTACCGCAGAGCTCTTTGCTGGTTGTGCGAGGTGGAGAGATCGAAGTACGGTCCTTCCGTCCCACACCCGTGAACACGTGAAAAATGAGCATCGCATTCAACAGCTTCACGATCATTCGCGAAAAGGAACATCTGCGATGACTGACAAATTCAACCTGGAAGAGTACGGACTCACGGTCGCAGAGATTCATCACAACTTGCCTCCTAGCTCGTTGTACGAGCACGCCATTCGCTACGAAAAGGACGCCAGTATTGCCGAGAATGGCGCGCTCGTCGCCTACTCGGGCGCCAAGACGGGCCGATCCCCTAAGGACAAACGAGTGGTGCGGCACCCGGATTCCGAAGCGGATATCTGGTGGGGCTCGATCAACATCCCGCTCGAAGAACACGCCTTCGATATCAATCGCGAGCGCGCGATCGACTTTCTCAACACGCGGGAGCGACTCTATTGTTTCGATGGCTTCGCAGGCTGGGATCCCAAGTATCGGATCAAGGTGCGCGTCATCTGCTCGCGCCCGTACCATGCCCTGTTCATGCACACGATGCTGATCCGTCCGACGAAAGAAGAGTTGGCGAACTTCGGCCAGCCCGACTTCGTGATTTGCAATGCCGGCGAGTTTCCGGCCAACAAGCAGACGGCCGGCGTCGACTCGAAGACCAGCGTCTGCCTGAGTCTCGAACAGCGTGAACTGGTGATTCTCGGAACCGAATACGCTGGCGAAATGAAGAAGGGTGTGTTTACCGTCGCGAATTATTTCGGCCCCAAGCAAGGCCTGCTCTCGATGCACTGCTCGGCCACCGCTGATAAGCAGTCCGGGCGATCGTCGCTTCTATTTGGTCTATCCGGCACGGGCAAGACGACGCTCTCGGCCGACCCGAAGCGTGATCTGATCGGCGATGACGAACATGTCTGGAGCGACGACGGCATCTTCAATATCGAAGGGGGTTGCTACGCGAAGGCCATCAACCTCTCGCCAGAGAACGAGCCCGATATCTTTCAGGCGCTGCGGTTCGGTGCGGTACTAGAGAACGTCGTCCTCGAGGAAGACCACGCCGTCGATTTCACCGACACGAGCATCACGGAGAACACGCGCGGCGCCTATCCCATCGAATTCATCAAGAATGCACGCATTCCGTGCATGGCGGGGCATCCGACCGACGTTATCTTTCTGACGTGCGACGCGTTCGGTGTGCTGCCCCCGGTCAGTGCGCTCTCGCCGGCGCAGGCCATGTACCACTTCATCAGCGGTTATACCGCCAAGGTGGCGGGCACGGAAATGGGAGTCAAGGAACCATCGGCGACGTTCTCCCCCTGTTTCGGCGGACCGTTCCTGGTGTGGCATCCCAACAAGTACGCTGAGCTATTTGCGCAGAAGATGCGACAGCACGAATCGAGGGTCTGGCTGGTGAACACCGGCTGGAGCGGCGGCGGCTATGGGATCGGTAAGCGAATCAAGCTCGCGCACACTCGCGGCATCATCGATGCGATCCACACGGGACGGCTGACTGAAGCAAAACGGGAGCGCCACCCGGTGTTCGGATTTGACGTGATCACGGAGTGCCCGGGCGTGCCGGCCGAAATACTCTGGCCGCGCGAAACGTGGGACGATGCGACCGCCTACGATGCCGCGGCAAAGAAGCTGGCCAGCCTTTTCGTCGAGAACTTCAAGAAATACGAAGCAGGAGTGAATGCCGAGGTTCGTACCGCTTCACCAAAAGTTTGATGGACCGGACGGAGTAAGGCATGAAATGGATTTTCGAACTTTATCAGACGAATCCCACCGCGCAGGCCATCGCGATCCTATCGCTGGTGTGCGTGGCTGGCATGAGTCTGGGCAGCGTTCAGATCCGCGGCATCAAATTGGGCACGTCGGGGGTCTTGTTCGCGGCCATCGTCGCGGGGCATTTCACGAAGGCGATCGATCATCACACGCTGGAATTCGTCAAAGAATTTGGGCTGATCTTGTTCGTGTTTTGCATCGGGTTGCAACTCGGACCCGGTTTTTTTGCGTCGCTGCGCGAGGCCGGATTTCGTTTGAACACCCTCGCGTTGGCGATCGTATCCCTGGGCGCGATCACGGTCGTCTTGCTGGGGTGGTTGCTTGGTCTCGATCGCGCTGCCGCACTAGGGGTATTCTCTGGCGCAACGACCAACACCCCTTCGCTTGGTGCCGCGCAGCAGACGTTGACTACTTTTCCGCATGTCACGGCAGAACGTGCTGCATTGCCGGCGTTGGCGTACGCGGTCACTTACCCACTGGGGATCGTGGGGATCATTGGAACGCTGCTGGCACTGAAGGCCATTTTCAAGGTCGATGTGCGTCAAGAGCGCGACGCGTACCTGTCGGCCCAGCAAGGCGGGCACGTAGCACTTCAGCAGCGAAGCCTGATCATCGAGAATCCAAACATCGAGGGAATTGCCATTCACGATGTGCCTGGCCTCGCCGAATCCGGAGTCGTCATCTCGCGAATCCAGCACTCCGGTGAACCCGAAGCCAAGGCCGCCGCTGGCGGCATTGTGCTGCGAACAGGAGACAGTGTTCTTGCCGTTGGTTCGACACATGGCCTCGATCAACTCGAACGTGTCCTAGGGCGCGAGAGCGATGCTGAACTGCTCATGACTACTTCGCAGGTGGTGCCGGAGCGAATCGTCGTCACAAATTCCGCGATCCTCGGCCAATCCGTCAAGGAACTGAATCTAGAATCGCTGTTCGGCGTCGTGGTGACGCGCGTCGTGCGCGGTGATCTCGAATTGACCGCGGTCCCAACGCTGCGACTGAAGTTTGGCGACGTGCTGCAAGTCGTGGGTCCACCCGATTCCTTGCAACTCGCAGCCGCTCACCTGGGCAATTCCGTCCACGCACTCAACGAAACGCACTTTGTGCCGCTGTTTGCGGGCATCAGTCTGGGAGTGGTGTTGGGGACCATGCCCATTGCCTTCCCAGGTTTGCCGCAACCATTACGCCTTGGCCTGGCCGGTGGTCCACTCATTGTGGCACTCATCGTAGGCCGCGTGGGACGTATCGGCCGACTGGTGTGGCACTTGCCGCGGAGTGCTAGCCTCGCACTTCGTGAGCTAGGCATCGCCCTCTTCTTCGCTGCGGTCGGACTAATGGCCGGCCCAACTTTCTTTGACACGGCGTTCAGTCAAACAGGCATCCTGTGGATGGTAGCAGGTGCGTGTACCACGATCTTGCCGCTGGTTGCGGTAGGTACCTTCGCCCGCGTGCGATATTCGATGAATTACGTCGTCTTGGCTGGACTGTTGGCGGGCAGCATGACCGATCCACCGGCCTTGGCGTTCGCCAACAGCGTTTGCCAATCGGAAGCGCCCGGCGTCGCCTACGCGACAGTTTATCCGTTGACCATGTTGCTGCGAATCATGGCCGCGCAGGTATTGGCGGTGGTGCTCTGTGGGTAGGCGTGCAAAAAACCTTGTTCCCATCGTTCCCATCGCGGGCACCATGTCGCAGGATACAGACCGACCGACGCCATCCGCCGGAATCGCCGCAAGAGCGCTCGGTTTACTCCCGATCCTCCCCTGGTTGCCTCACTATCAGGCGGTTTGGTTGCCGCGCGATTTGATCGCCGGCGTGACGCTCGCCGCGTATGCGATTCCGGTTTCGCTGGCATACGCCTCGCTGGCCGGGTTGCCACCTCAATACGGGATCTACTGCTACCTGGTGGGTGGGTTGGGATATGCGCTGTTCGGTACTTCGCGCCAGTTGGCAGTGGGCCCCACGTCCGCCATCGCAATGATGGTGGGAGCCACTATCGCCGGCATGGCGAATGGTGATGCCGCACGTTGGGCTGAGATTGCTGCGTTGACTGCTCTTCTGGTCGCCTTGTTGAGCGGCCTGGCTTGGGCACTGCGCTTGAGCGGGCTGGTGAACTTCATCAGCGAGACCATTCTCGTCGGCTTTAAGGCAGGCGCCGCGCTGACGATTGGATTGACTCAGCTTCCGAAGCTGTTCGGCGTGCCCGGCGGTGGCGATCAATTCTTCGAGCGACTGTGGCTGTTGGGCGGACAACTTACGGAGACGAACCTGCTGGTTCTCACCATCGGTCTGGCGGCCATCGCCCTGTTGGTCTTCGGGGACCGACTGTTGCCGGGTCGGCCGATCGCGCTCTTCGTGGTCGCAGGAGCCATCGTGATCTCGTCGCTGGTCGGATTGGCAGAACGAGGGGTGGCCATCGTCGGCGCCATTCCGACGGGACTGCCCGATTTTGCCTGGCCGTCGCTACGACCTCGCGACGTCGATGGAGTGTTGCCGCTGGCAGCGGCCTGCTTCCTGTTGTCGTATGTCGAAAGCGTCTCCGCCGCACGCACCCTGGCAGCGAAGCACGGCTACGAGATCAGCCCCCGCCAAGAACTGCTGGGACTGGGGGCGGCCAATTTTCTGGCCGCGTTCAGCCAAGGCTTTCCCGTGGCGGGTGGGCTCTCGCAATCGGCCGTGAACGATAAGGCGGGCGCGCGGACGCCACTCTCGCTCGTCTTCGCCTCGGTCGCGATCGGCGTTTGTCTCTTGTTTTTGACGGGCCTGCTGCACAACCTGCCCTCGGTCATCTTAGCCGCGGTTGTATTGGTGGCAGTGCGTGGCTTGATCGACCTTGCCGCGATACGCAACTTGTGGTGCGTCAGCCGCTTCGAATTCGGCATCGCGATGGTTGCCCTGGTGGGCGTGCTGTTGCTCGGCATTCTCAAGGGGGTGCTGGTCGCGGTGGTGATTTCGCTACTGGTCTTGCTCGGGAGCGCGGCGCGTCCTCACGTGGCATTTCTCGGACGTATTCCCGGCACGCGACGCTACTCGGATTCGAGCCGCCATCCCGACAACGAGCCGATTCCCGGCGTATTGATCTTCCGAGTCGAGGCGTCGATTCTCTATTTCAACGCAGAACACGTGCGTGGAGCGGTCTGGTCTCGCATCGCTGGCGATCCTTCGCTGCGGCTCGTCATCTGTGACCTTTCGAACTCGCCTTACGTCGATGTCGCCGGCGGGAGCATGCTGGCCAAGTTGAATGAGACGGTTCGCAAGCGTGGTGGCGCCTTTCGCATTGTTGAAGCCCGATCTCGCGCACGCGATCTATTGCGCGCCGTGGGATTGGAAAAGCAGACGGGTTACTTTGGCCGCCACATGTCGATCGATCAGGCGTTGGTCGAGTTCGAGCAGTCGGCACCACAAGTTTGATGCATGAGGACCCTCGATGGACAAACGTATCGGTATCGTTACCGGCGGCGGTGACTGCCCTGGTCTGAATGCTGTAATCCGAGCGGTTGTCAAGGCAGCCGACCGGCGCAGCTGGGAAGTGCTGGGAATCGTCGGCGGATATGAAGGCCTCTTGACTCCCTGCAATACGCGCCCGCTCGACTATCATGCGTTGGGTGGCTTGCTGACGCGCGGCGGTACGATTCTGGGGACCGCCAACCGCGGACGTTTTTCGGCGAAGGTCGGACATGGCGAAGGCCGCGTGCTTCCTCATGAATTACTCGAAGAAACGCGTCACGGCATGCAAGATCTGGGGCTCTCCGCCCTGGTGTCCATCGGCGGTGATGGCTCGCTGAGCATCGCACAGCAGCTTTTTGAGCACGGCCTCCCGATCGTTGGCGTTCCCAAGACCATCGACAATGATCTGCAGGGGACGTTGATGACGTTTGGATTTGACTCAGCCGTCGCCTGCGCGACCGAAGCGCTCGATCGCCTGCATACCACTGCGGAAAGCCACAATCGAGTAATGGTGTTAGAAGTCATGGGCCGTTATGCCGGCTGGATCGCACTCTATGCGGGGATCGCGGGTGGGGCCGACGTGATTCTCATTCCTGAGGTCCCCTTTTCTTACCAGAGTGTGTGCGCCAAGATCAGAGAGCGTGAAAACCGGGGGCGCAAGTTCTCGATCGTCGTGGTTGCCGAGGGAGCGCACGAAAAAGGGGCAGATTTCGTTACGTCCGCGGCGCAACCTGAGCATCGCGAGGCGAGACTGGGCGGTATCAGCACCGTGGTGGCCGCGGAAATTGAACAGCGCATGGGCAAAGAAACTCGCGCGTGCGTGCTTGGTCACTTGCAACGCGGCGGTAGCCCCACGACCTTCGATCGATTGCTATGCACGGCGTTTGGCACCGAAGCAGTGGAACTGATCGCCGCGAACGACTTCGGCAAGATGGTCACCTACCAGGGGACACAGATCGGCGCCATACCCATTCGCGATGCGGTGGGTACTCTAAAGACCGTAAGCGCCGAGGGAAGCCTCGTTCGAACGGCACGTGCCCTGGGAATTTGCTTCGGCGACTAGGGCTAGACGACAGGATTCCAGGCAATCCGAGGGAATTGTGAGTCGCTCCGACAACTCGCTCCATTTGTTTCTCAATAGCTTCACCGCGCGCGATCTGGCCGAGCCACTGCCGTCGTTTGACGAAGGTGCGCCGTTTGACCTGATTCGCGCTGCGATGACGCGACAGCAGGTTGAAGTCGTGGGGATTCGGCAATCGGGAATCGTCACCGGCTGGCTCACTTCCAGTGATGTGAACGGCGGAGTAGAGGAAACGATAATCCGACCCTTCGATCCCGGTTCCGTGATTGCTGACACGGCGTCGTTGAACGAGGTAGTCCACCGCCTGACCTTGCATCCAAGCGTTTTCGTACGTGTACTGGGTGAGATCGGTGGCTTCATTCAGGCCCGCGATTTCCAAAAAGCCCCCATGCGTATGTGGCTGTTCGGTTTGGTAACAATTACTGAACTGCGTGTGACACGTCTGATCGACGAGATCTGCCCCGACGGTGCATGGCAACGATATCTGTCGCCAGGACGTCTGCATCGAGCGAATGACCTGCGTGAAGAACGACGGCGCCGCAATCAGCAGCCAACTCTCCTCGACTGCCTGCAACTGGCCGACAAAGGGCGAATCGTGGCGCGAGACGAAGCACTTCGCTCGCTGACACGATTCCCGTCGCGGCGAGCGGTGGAAGAATTCGTGACCGCCTTGCAGGATCTGCGCAATAATCTCGCTCATGCGCAGGATATTTCTGGCGATGGGGAGATCATTCGCGACCTGGCCACCAACGTGCATCGTATCGTGCTTGGTCACGAGATTGCCGTGGACGTATCAAATACTACTGCCAACCAACCTGTATTGTAAGAGGACGCACGCTATGCCGGATGGTATTACTGGATCGACTCGTACCGACACAGTGAGTCTTTCTGACGAGGAAGCGGTGAAGCGTGTTCTCGTCGAGTCGATCCTCAGCTTGTGGGACACGGTCAACAATCTCACGCGTTTGCGACCGTCGCGACGAGACCGGTACCGCGTCACGATCTTCGGCTCAGCGCGCGCCGTGCCCGGGGATTTTGCCTACGAGCAGACGAAACTCGTCGCGGCAGCTTTGGCTGACATGGGATGTGACATTGTCACTGGCGGAGGGCCAGGACTTATGCAAGCCGCCAACGAAGGCGCCGCTAGTACCGCAGGGCAGGCGCAGTCGGTTGGCATTCGCATTGATCTGCCATTCGAGCAGAATGTCAACGACTTTGTTGGCCAGGCGTTCGAGCACCGCACCTTCTTTACACGGCTGCACCAATTCGTCCTGACTTCCGATGCTTTCCTTGTGGCGCCCGGCGGCATTGGCACGGTGCTGGAGACGATGATGATTTGGCAATTGCTCCAAGTGCGTCACTTGCAGGACACGCCATTCATTCTCGTAGGCCCCATGTGGCCGGGGCTGATCGATTGGGCTCGAAATGCCATGCTCT
>JAHBXR010000041.1 GCA_019636335.1 Pirellulales bacterium | reverse complement strand
GGTCAGAACTATTTTCTGGACGGGAGTGGTCGCTTCTTTTGATCCCACCTTTTGATTCAGCAGGGGGGCCGAAAAGCGGGGGCGCGGTGAGCCGCGCACTCGCGTACAGTGTAGGTCAGTTACGCGCGTACCCGATACTTGTTCGACTTGGCCACGTCGAATGTCTTCGCCGTCGCGTGGTGGTGCGCGATGGTGCGCGTACCAGCGCCTCCTACGAGGCCACCAATACCCGGTTGAGAAGCACGGGCGCCCAGCATGATCCTCAACACGCAAGTGCCCACCACCGCACCGCTTGCAACGAATCCGCTGCTCCTGGAGCGACCGAGTGGTACGCGGTGGTACGCGATGGTGCGCGAACCAACGCAACTTCAATACTTACGCTTCGCGCTTACGATGCGATTGAGAGATTCCAAGATGAAACGACAAGGTTGCGTCACTTTGATGTTGCTGTTGATCGGCGCGTTTGCCGCGCGTGTTGCACGCGCCGACGATCCCGCGGCGGTCACGCCCGAACGGGTGAAATCGGCGGTCGCCGCGCTCGACAAGCTCGCTGCCGACACGCTCCGGCGCACCGGCGTGCCGGGCATTGCCGTGGCCGTGGTCGCGCACGACAAGGTCGTGTTCCTCAAGGGCTACGGCGTCCGCGAGGCAGGCAAGCCGGCCCCGATCGACGCCGATACGGTCTTTCAACTCGCGTCGGTCTCGAAGCCCATCACCTCCACCGTGCTGGCCGCGCTGGTCGGCGAGAAAAAGTTCGGTTGGGACGATCGCGTCATCGATCGCGACCCAGGCTTTTGCCTCTACGACGCGGCCTCGACGCGCGAGCTGCGCGTGCGCGATCTGCTCTGCCATCGCAGCAGTTTGCCCGATCATTGCGGCGACCTGCTCGAAGACCTGGGCTACGACCGCGCGACGATTCTCCACCGGCTGCGCTACCAGCCCCCCGACAGCAGCTTCCGCGCCGCTTATGCCTATACGAACTTCGGCTATACCGAAGGGGCCCTGTGCGGCGCGCTTGCCGCGGGCACTACCTGGGAGGACCTCGCTCGCGAAAAACTCTATGCGCCGCTCGGCATGAAGTCGACCAGCTCGCGGTTCGTCGACTATGCCCAAGCGCCGAACCGGGCGCTGTTGCACTCGCTGGTCGATGGCAAATGGGTGGCCAAGAACACGCGCCAGCCCGACGCGCAATCGCCGGCCGGTGGCGTCAGCTCGACCCTGAACGATATCACGCGTTGGCTGCGGCTATCGCTGGCCGAAGGCAAGTTCGAGGGACGGCAGATCGTCGATCCCGCCGCGCTCTTCGAGACCCACTCGCCCCAGATCGTCACGAATTTCGATCCCCAGGGGGGACGCATGGTCACCTACGGACTGGGCTGGATCGTCGAAATGGAACGGGGCGGCCGCGTGCTGTTGAAGCACTCGGGGGGATTCGATCTAGGCATGCGGACCGAAGTGGCGCTGCTGCCGGCGGACGAGATCGGCATCGCCGTCTTCTCGAATGCCGGGCCCACCGGCATTCCCGAGGCGATCGTCGAGAGCTTTTTCGACCTGTTGTTCGATGGCAAGGTCCAGCGCGACTGGGTCGAGTTCGCCAACCGCATGTTCGCCTTGCAAATCGAGCGGGAAGCCGGCGAGCGGTTCGACTACAGTCAGCCGCCGGTCAATCCGGTCGCCCCGGCGGAGAACGCCACTTACACGGCGAAGTACCGCAACGACTTCTTCGGCGAGATCGAAATCGCCGCACGTCAGGGTGTGCTGCAGTTGCTGCTGGGGCCGAAAAAGCAGCCCTTTCCGCTCAAGCACTGGAACCGAGACGTCTTCACCTACGAACCGACAGGCGAAATGGCCGCCGGCACGAGCGGAGTGACGTTTCTCGTCGGACCCAGCGGCAAGGCCGACCGGGTGCTGCTCGAAAACCTGAACATCCACGGCATGGGCACGTTCGCGCGAATAACAAACGCCAGCAAATAGCCAGTCGAAGCGCCGCCACGCGACTAATCGACGACCGGCGGCCCTTTGAAATCGTCGAGCAAGGCGAGCAGCGCATCTTGCTGATCGCCAAACGGGACGTAGATGCCGCGCAGCGCGTCGATCCCGGTATTGCCCTTCGTGGCAGGAAAGATCGTCACGCCGTGCCGCTCGACGCGGTAGCCTGCCACCAGGGGCCAGGGGAGCAGCCGTTCGCGGCGTCCCAGGCAGAAACGGAGTCCGCGCGTGTCGAGAAAGAATCGCACCGGCACCCACGAGCGCCACGACGCGATCGCCAACAGGATGAAGGCGACAATGCCCGCGCCGATTCCGACCGACGAAGTCGCCAGCAGGATCGACAGCAGCAGTCCCACGGCCAAGGGAGACCAGCCCCGCAGACCTTCGTCGCGAATGGGCCAGCTATGGATCTCGAGCGTCGGAGTCGCCGCCGTCGCGGTGCGTCTCGACGAAGGAACGCTCATGCCGGGGCCCTCCTGCCTCGCGAACGGATCGCTCCCGGCACGACAATCGCCAGAAAACCGAACATCACCGTGGAGATCAACAGCACCGAGACGACGATCGCCGAAAAATAATCGCGCATGAGAATCAGCAGCGGTGGCTCGGCCGATTTTGGCGGCCGGCGTTGCACGTTGGCGTCGGGATGCTTGGCCCGGACGAGCTCATCCGCGCGCCAGCGTTCCCACTCGGTACGCACTTCGCGCTGGCCCACGTTTACAAGCGTCCACTCGCGGGCACGATCCAGGCCACTGTATACGACCGCCATCGTTACCACCCAACCGAAGAGCATCCATGCCAGTCGAAGCGATCGTTTGGCACCATCGGCGTCGCTCATGGCTGTTTCGGCAACAGGTCGAGCACGGCGGCCGTCGTGGCCGTGATGCCGGTGACGAGCGTCGCTTCGGCATCGGGATAGAACAGGGTCGAATGCAACGACGGTGGCTCCTGCTTCAACCGCGCGAAGCCGGCCAGGCGTTGCGGATCGACCGCTCCCAGGCGAAACATCAGGATCGGCACCCCCGCCAACCCATAGCGGCTGAAATCCTCGCCTCCCATCGAAGGCTCGGTCGTCGTGACATTCTCTTCTCCCAGGGCCTTCTGGAACACCGGCAGAAGCCGACTCGTCAGCTCCTCGTCGTTGAACATCGCCGGGGTGCCTTCCGAGACTTTGATCACGGGCTCCGGCGCCTTGGCGCCCTGCGCAATCGCCAGGGCCTTGCGCGTGACCGCTTCGATCAGCAGATCGCGAACCTCGGGCTTGTAGCTGCGCAGCGTGATCTGCAGGTGACACTCGTCGCCGATAACGTTGTGCTTCGTGCCGCCGTGGATCGAACCGATCGTAATGACTGCCGGATCGGTCGGCGAGACTTCACGGCTCACCACGGTTTGCAAATCGAGCACCAGCCGGGCGGCCAGGACGATCGGGTCGATCGTCGTCTGTGGATAGGCGCCGTGCCCGCCGCGACCGCGCATGGTGACGTCCACGCTGTCGACGTTGGCCAACGTGTAGCCCTCGCGAATGCCGATCTTGCCCGTGCCCAGCGTCGAGTCGACATGCAGCGCCACGGCGAAGTCGGGCTTGGGAAAACGCGTGAACAGGCCATCGTCGAGCATGGCCTTGGCGCCGCTGCCGCGTTCCTCGGCCGGCTGGCAGACGAACATCACGGTCCCGCTCCAACGATCCTTGTGCGAAGCGAGATATTGCGCCACGCCGATCAGGTTCGTCATGTGGATATCGTGCCCGCAGGCATGCATCACGCCGACTTCCTGGTCGTCGTCATCCTTGGCCTTGACGTTCGAGGCGTAGACGAGTCCCGTCTGCTCGACCACCGGCAAGGCATCCGTGTCGGTGCGGAGCATGAGCGTGGGCCCCTTGCCATTCTCGAGCATGCCCACGACACCAAAGCCGCCGACCTTTTCGGTGACGGGGATGCCGAGCAGGCGCAACTCCTCGGCCAGGCGCTTGCCGGTCTGCTCTTCGTGGAACGAGAGTTCCGGCGCCTTGTGCAAGTCGCGATAGAGCTTCACGAGATCGGGCAGGTTCTTCTCGACCCAGGCGCGCGCCTCTTCGGCGCGTGCGCCCTGGCCGTGCAGACAGAGCAAGAGGGCAATCGCGAACCAACGGCAAGTCCAACTCACAGCAAACGCACTCCGTTTTCGCTTGGCAGCGTGAAAAAAGCTTGACATCCGCAGCCCAGAACGCTTGAATCTCACGCCATACATTGCGTCCTTCTTCATACGGGCAGACGCGGCAGATACGAGTTGCCGTGCCTGCCCATTATATTTGGCCAGGGCCGAATGTCGCCCCGTGCCCCCTCTGCTACCGCCGGGAAACGACCCTCCGGGGCAGAAATAGGCGCCATGCAACGGCGCGTGCCGTGCGCCGTGGCTGGCATCGCGCACCTTATTACCAGGCGTTTTGGGCCAACAGCCGGGCCAATTGCGGATAGAGCTGCTCGATGGCCCGCGCTCGGTGGCTCAGCCGGGCCTTCACCATTTCGCCCAGTTCAGCGAACGTTCGATGGTATTCGACGATTTCGAAGAGGGGATCGTAGCCGAAGCCGGCAGAGCCTATCGGCTCGAAACGGATGCGACCGTGACAGCGTGCCTCGCTCTGAGCACGCAGATTTCCCTGCGGATCGGCCACCACGGCGTGACACACGTAATACGCCGTGCGGCGCTCGAGCGGCCTATCGGCCAGACGCTCGAGCAGCAAACGATTGTTCTCCTCGTCGGTCGCCTCGGGTCCGGCGAAGCGGGCCGAGTAGACGCCCGGCGCGCCATCCAGCGCGTCGACTCCCAGTCCGCTGTCCTCGCCCAGGCACCAGTGGCCGAGCCGCCGCGCCTGGGCGACGGCCTTGATGGCGGCGTTCGCAGCGAACGTATCGCCATCTTCGACCACCTCGGGCCCGGGGGGGAAATCGGCCAGCGTCTTGAGCTCGATTCCCAGCGGCGCGAGCAGGTCGACCAGCTCGGCGCCCTTCTTCCGATTGCTCGTGCCGAGCACGAGGATGGGTTTGGCGATCATGCGTGCAGACGATCTACGACGTGGCGACGGATAACACCGCACCCTTTGTAGCGTGTTGCCTAGCGCATGCCGAGGGCCGAACGTTCGTATTCGTGGCCGATCGAGCGTTTCGGCACTTCGATGGCCATCGGCTTGAGATCCAGCGCCAGCCCCCCCACGGTGCGCGGCTTGGCGGTCATCGGGGCGCCCGGCGTGGTGTTCGTGGGCGCGGTGAAGACCTGCAGCAGCTTCTGCACGTCGGGGTTCACTTGCACGGCGCCATCCTGCATCGCCCCCAACTGCTCGAAGCTGCCCACCGTAACGATGCTGGTCTGCCGATCGTGGTACTCGTAGGCTTCGTACCCCTTGGCGCGCAGCGCCATCGTCAATTTGTGTGCCTGTTCGCCCGCTTCGATCAACCGGCTGGCCATGTCACCGCCGCTTTCAACTTTCTTGATCTTCTGCGGATCGATCGTCGTCGCTCCGTTGAAAGTGGCGACGCGAATCGTGTAGCGACCGGGGCAATCGAGCAGGCTGAATTCGAGATCCTTGTTGAGCTGCACGACGAAGTTGTCGGCCCCCTTGGGGGCAAAATACTCTGGCGGCAGCAGCGGGTTCGTCGTCATAAAGGGGCGCAACGGTCCGCGATCTTTCTTCTCGTCGCCGATGCGCGCCTGCACCATGCGCTGCATTTCGCGCAGCCCGGCCAATGGTCGACTGGCCTCGCCTTCGCCGATCAGGCACTCGGGCTTGGCAAATCTGAGCTTCTCGAGCGTGCGCTGCGCTTCGACGTCGTCGACCGTTGGGTAGTCCCCCACGAGCACGGCGATCTCGTCGACCTGGGTGTTGCGGTTATAGCGCATGATGCGTTTGCCGCCGAACTCGTCGAGGCCGCGACCTTCGACCTCGCCCGTGTAGTCATAATGCACGCGATGCGTGTAGGCGGGCAGCTTGTAGCGCTGGCGCAGCTCGATTACGAGGGCTTTGGCCTTCGCCTGGGCCTGCTCGCCGATGAAGGTCACCGCGAGAATCGTCCAGGGGCCGTTCTCTTCGGTGATGGCGTACTCCTGCTTCGGATCGGCCTCGACGCGGCGGAATACGGCCAGAACCGGCGGCGCGGCCGAGAGATTCGCCACACTCAAGCAGGCGGTCAGTCCGCTCGCAGCAAGAACAACTGGCGCCAACCAGCGCCGGTTCCACTTGTTCGGCATCATGCCCTTTTCCTCTGATTCTCTTTTCCGCCAGCGTGCGACGCACGGCGCGCGGCAAACTCTCGCCGCTCGTCGCCGACGCGAATCGAACGCAGCGCAGGGCCGTCGCGGGTGAGTGAACGCCAGGAAAACAATCGTGGCCGGAGAACCCGGCGGTGGATAAGCGGGCGGGAGTCTAACAAACCACTCCGCGCGCCGCCAGAGAGACCTGCCTTTCTCACGACAAGCCTCGGGAAATAGCGCAAACCGTTATTGGCGAGACGCTAAGAGCATCTCCCCGTCCGTCCCCGTCACCACGCCGTCGACGAATCGCGCAATGCTGGCATCGGTTGCCACCACGGCGGCCGTCGCTCCGCGACAGGACGTGCCCGCGTAAAGCGCGGTGGGGGATGATGGGGAGTCCTGCTGGGGCAGGCGTCCCTCGACGAGCACGCGAATCGGCGTACCCTGCAAGCTGGCAAAGTAGTGCGCGCGCAGCTCGGCCTCGAGCGCGGCCAACTCGTCGCAACGGCGCGACTTGATCTCGGCCGGGACCTGATCGGTCATTTCCGCGGCCGGCGTTCCACGCCGGGCACTGAAGGGAAAGATATGGATCTTGGAAAAGCCCACGTCGCGCGCCACCTGGCACGTCTCGGAAAAGTCGGCCTCGGTCTCTCCCGGAAACCCGACGATGATGTCGGTCGTGAGCGCCGGACGATCGAGCATGTCACGCACCAGCAGGCACCGATCGACAAAGCGTTTGGCGCCCCAACGACGCCGCATGCGCCGCAGCACGGCGTCCGAGCCACTCTGCAGCGAGACGTGCAGGTGGGGACATATCCGCGCGGGATGTTCCGCCATCACGGCCACCAGCTCGCGCGTCACCTCGGTCGCTTCGATGCTCGAGAGCCGCACGCGGAAATCGCCCGGCAGCCGCGCGATGCGTGCGAGCAGGTGCGAGAGCCTCTGCCACTCCTCTTTCGGCCTGCCGCGATTGCCCTCCACGCCGTAATGCCCCAGATGAATGCCCGTCAGCACCAGTTCGCGATAGCCGTTGTCGACCAGCCGCCGTACCTCGTCGAAAATATCGGCCGCCGGGCGACTATTCAAATGGGGACGCACGTGAGGGATGATGCAGAAGCTGCAGCGCAGCAGGCAGCCATCCTGCACTTTGATGAAGGCGCGTTTCCGCGTGCCGAAGCGCGAGATGCCGGTCGGAATATCGCGCACGCCGTGGCGCGCCAGCAGGTCGGGCAACTCGCGCTTGTCGGTGATGACTTCGGCGACATTCGGCAGCGACGCGACTTCCTGGGGCGCGCGGGTGGCGTAGCAACCCATCACGACGATCCGCGCGGCGGGATTCTGCCGCGCGAGCTTGCGGATCGTCTGCCGGCTCTTGGCGTCCCCCTCGTGCGTCACCGTGCAGGTGTTGACGATACAGAGATCGGCCTGCTCGTCCCCCGCGGCATCGCGATAGCCGATGCCCAGCAGACCGCCGCGCACGTACTCGGTCTCGTACTGGTTGACTTTGCAGCCCAGGGTGACGGTGCGCAGCGTGGGAGCATTACTCATTGCGGCGACGGCTCGATCGTACACCACATCGAGCCTTTGCAGTTGCGCACGTCCGAATCCTTGCCGTAGGCGTGGATCTGGTCGCGTTTGAGCTCGGCGTGCTCCTTGGTCGTCGTCAGCACGATCGCGCGTCCCCGCAGATGCACCTCTTGCGCGATCTGGTAGCCCTTCTCGGGCGGATGGCCGAACAGGCCGAGCAACATTTCCATCACGTAGAGAAACGTGTGATCGTCGTCGTTCCACAGAATGACGTGATAGGGGGGGAGTCGCTTGGGCTTCTTCTTCGGCCGCGAGGTCATGTGTTCGACCGTCGGGGCTTCTTCTTCGACGGCGACAGCGGCAGCTTGGGATTCTTCGGACACGGGAATGCTCTCGTAGCGGGACTCGGCGATGGTCGCCCGTGCGTACAAGCGGTATGATCGTGGCCAGAATAGTCGCAGTTTCACCTGACCCTCAGCCTAGCCGGAAGTTCAGCCCGATGCCAACGCTTGACCAGTACCTGGCCGAAAATGCCGGCCGGTTCGAGGAAGATCTCTGCGACCTGCTGCGAATCAAGAGCGTTTCGGCCGATGGCGCCTTCCGCGACGAGGTCCAACGGGCGGCAAGCTGGGTGGCCGACCATTTCCGCCGGCTGGGGATGACGACCGAGATCGTCCCCACGGCGGGGCATCCCATCGTCTTTGCCGAACACCTCCAGGCGCCGGGCGCGCCGACAGTGCTCGTCTACGGCCACTACGACGTGCAGCCCCCCGATCCCTTGGACGAGTGGATTTCCCCCCCCTTCGAGCCGACCCGGCGCAACGGCAACCTGTATGCCCGCGGCGCCACGGACGACAAGGGGCAGATGCTCACGCACGTGAAGAGCGCCGAGGCCTGGCTGGCCACCACGGGCAAGCTGCCCGTCAACGTAAAGTATTTGATCGAAGGGGAAGAAGAAGTCGGCAGCGAACATCTCGACGCGTTCATCATCGAGAATCTCGAGCGATTGCGTGCCGACTGCGTGGTCATCAGCGACACGTGCCAGTTTGGTCCCGGCCAGCCGGCCATCACGTATGGCTTGAAGGGGATCGCCTACTACGAACTGCGTTTGTTCGGCCCGAGCCAGGATCTGCATTCCGGTTCGTTCGGCGGCGCGGTGATGAACCCGGCCAACGCGCTCGTGCGGATGCTCGCCGCGCTGATCGACAAGCACGGGCGCGTGCAGGTTCCCGGCTTCTACGACGACGTGACGCCGATCTCCGACGCCGAGCGCAAGCAATTCGCGGAGTTGGGCTTCAGCGACACCGATTTCGCCCGGCAACTGGAGGTCGAGGCGCTCGCCGGCGAAGAGGGCTATACGACGCTCGAGCGCCGCTGGGCGCGCCCCACCTGCGACATCAACGGCCTATGGAGCGGCTACCAAGGGGAAGGGGCCAAGACCGTCCTACCGGCTCGGGCCGGCGCCAAGTTCAGCTTCCGACTCGTCCCGAAACAGGACCCCGATCAGCTCACCCGGAACCTGCGGGCCATGCTCGAAGGGCTCTGTCCGCCCGGCATTCGTCTGGAATTGACCAGCTTTCACAACGCGCCAGGCATCGTGGTGCCGCTCGACAGCCCCTACATGGCGGCCGCCGCGCGGGCCATCGAGAAGGGGTTCGGCCGCCAGCCGGTCTTCATCCGCGAAGGAGGCTCCATCCCCGTCGTGGCGACCTTCCACGACCGGCTGGGAGTCGATACGCTACTGCTCGGCTGGGGACTGTCGGACGACAACACGCACAGCCCGAACGAAAAGTTCTGCCTGGCCGACTTCCACCGCGGCATCAAAGCCAGCGCCTATCTGTGGGAAGAGCTGAGCAAGCTGCCAGCCCGGGCAAAGTAGCCCACGATCAAAACCATCGAAACACGGCGGCGCTTGCCTGACAAACGCCGCATCCAAGAGAGGAACGATGCTCGACGCTCGCTTTATTCTCGAAAACGTCGAACTGGTCAAAGAGAACTGCCGCCTGCGTGGCGCCTCGGTCCATGTCGACGAGTTCGTCACGCTGGCCACCGAGCGCCGCACCATGCAGGCGCAGGTCGACGAGCTGAATCGCCAGGCGAACGAGGTTTCGAAATCGATCGGCAAGGCCAAGGACGCCGCCGAGCGCGAAGCCCGCAAGGAAGAGGGGCGCAAGCTCCGCGAAAAGACGACTGAATTGCAAGGCCGGCTCGATGCTTTGACCCAAGAGGTCGATGGCCTGCAGCGCCGCATTCCGAATCTCTCGCACCCCGACGCGCCGCGCGGCGCGGACGATCAGGCCAATCTCGAACGCCGCCGCGGCAAGACGCCGATCCCGAAATTCGACTTCAAGCCGCGCGACCACGTCGAGTTGGCCGAAGCGCTCGACCTGTTGGATCTCGAAGGAGGCGCCAAGGTCGCCGGGCACGGTTTTTATTTTCTCAAGAACGACATGGTGCTGCTCGAGTTGGCTCTGCAACGCTACGCGCTCGACCTGCTGATGGCGGAAGGTTTCACGCCGACGATCACGCCCGACCTGGCGCGAAACGAGATCCTGCAAGGCACCGGCTACATCCCGCGCGGGCCGGAGACGCAGATCTACAGCATCGACGGCAGCGATTTGAGCCTCGTCGCCACGGCCGAGATTACGCTCGGCGGATTGCTGGCGGGTGAAACGCTCGATGTCGAGCAGTTGCCCGTCAAGGTGTGCGGCATCAGCCACTGCTACCGCACCGAGGCAGGCGCACACGGCCGCGCGACGCGAGGGCTCTATCGCGTGCATCAGTTCACCAAGGTCGAGATGTTCGCCTTCACGCTGCCCGAGGCGAGCGACGCGATGCTCGATTATTTCTGCGAGCTCGAGTGCCGGCTGTTCGATGGGCTGGGCATTCCGTACCGCGTAGTCGACACGGCCACGGGGGATCTCGGCGGCCCGGCCTATCGCAAGTTCGACCTAGAGGCCTGGATGCCCGGCCGCGGCGAGGGGGGGGAGTTCGGCGAGGTGACGAGCACGTCGAACTGCACCGACTACCAGGCACGGCGCCTGGGCATCCGCTACCGCGTGAAGGGAGAAAAGGGAACGCACTTCCTCCACACGCTCAACGGCACCGCCATCGCCATCAGCCGGGGGCTGATCGCCATTCTAGAAAACTACCAACAGGCCGACGGCACGATCCGCGTGCCAGAGGCGCTGCGGGCGTTCATGGGCAAGGATGTGATCGGGCGGACGTGAGCTCATTCGTGGTAAGCATACCTCGAGATGAGGCAGTTCGCTGCGCTCTACGTGTCTACGTCGCTCTGCGTATGAAGTTCGTGGCGAACTTTTGCCAACGTGTCGTGATAACGCACGAGCATTTGTTCTTGAGGCAACCGTCTCGTCAAGAATCGCAAACCTTCGGCGAAGTAATGCACCGCTTGGATTATGGCAAAACCCAAGCTGCTTCCAATGATGAGTCCCATGATGAAGCCCACCAGGCCCAACTGCGGATTCATGGCAAGCTCGAGCAGCCTGTCAACGGCCCAAATCGCAACGCAGGTCAACACCACAACAAGTATTGCTACCGAGAAATACCACGCCATCAACATGCGGCGATAACGCGCACACCACTCCACCGACTTTCGCGCGCTGGCGATGACTTCTTCGTCGGTTAATTGGCGAAACGGGTTCCTTAGCTTCATACACCCATTGTAGCCGGTGCAAGCCAGCTATTCCCGCAGCGCCGCTAGTCCTGCCCGAAGAATGGCCCCTTAGCCGTCCGGTGTGTCAAGCAATTGCTTCAACCGGTTGCTTAGCACTTCGGGCAACTTGCTGATCCATGATTCGTCAAGCAGGCCGACGCCTATCAGGTCACGGACATGGGTACGATCTTTATCCCTGAACGACGTCAACTTCATCCGGACCAGAGCTTCGAGATCGAGAATTTGCGCCGTGTCCGTGCGCTTCGATTCGCCCACGTCGGGGGCAGGGAACGAATACTCCTTACGCACCTTCTCGCCTGCAAAAACGACATACACGGCATCGCGTGCTTTCGAGTTCGGTCCGTCGAGGAACATATCGATGCCCGACGAATGGCGGTAAAGGAAGCCCTCGCGGGCGAGCGCCTCCTTCGCTCGTTCCAAGTCCGCGCGACACAAGAGAATGTCTACATCCTGCGTGAATCGCGCGGCAGCTTCGTCGACTTCACTCACCCAGGCGTGAACAGCATTGCCGCCTGCCACGGCATAGGGAATGGAAGCCTCTTCCAAGCACTTCGTCGCCCGACGGAGACGTGCGCGCACTTTCTCCACGGATGTCACCATCCTTTCCCAGGCCAAGTCACTAATGACATGCGTGTTCATTGAGTGCATCGCGGCAAGGGATTGCGCGGAAGGGAGCCCGCGCGGGTTAACTATTCCCGCGCTGCCGTCGCCCTTGGCCTTGGAACGGGCTGCGGATTTCCCCCTCGAACGGCTCGCCGAGGAGTTCCTTGAACTTCGTCTGCTGATCGGGGGTGAGCAGGTCGACGATCTTGGCCTTCGTCGCCGCGGCAAGCTCGACGAACTTGCGACGCGTCCCCTCGCGATCGCCTTCATTTTCTTCCGAGATGGCGCGCATCTCCGTGCCGGCGTCCTCCTGGATCGTCTCGATCTGTTCCGTCTGGGCCGGAGTCAACTTCAACTCTTCGGCCACTTCCGGATCGCTGAACGCCCGGGCGCCACGCTGCTGCCACGAGATCTGCTTCAGCCGCTTGAGCTGTGCGGCGTCGAGCACCTTGGCGAGCTTGTCATTGGTGTTCTTGATACGCTCGGCGATCCTGGCGCGAATCTGCTCGCGGGGCAAATCGCGCAGACCGCGGACCGCCTCACGATCGCTTTCAGCGATTTTTTCGGCTTCCTGCTTCTGCTCGTCGGTGAGTTTCAGTTCTTGCTGCACCGACTCGTTGCCGAGCAGGAACACTGGCCCACCAAATCCGCCGCCGAAGCCGCGCCGCTCGCCTCCCCCGGGACGTTGTGCCAGGGCATCGCCGGCCACTCCGATCACGAGCAACGTGGCAAGGGTCAGGCTGAAGAATCCGCAAAGCCTCATGGGTGTGTTCCTTCCGTCGGCTGGCTGTTGAATCATTGGGTTTGGCAAGTAAGGTCGCCTTGGCGACAAATTCTTGTGGGGGAACTGAATCGTACGTTCTGGGATCGATCCACGGCAAGCGGCGCAAACTGCGCCGGCATGCGAGAAAGCCCTATCCCGTAAAACCAGGGACACGCGGCAAAGTTCCGCCCCCTACGCGCGGATTCCGGATGCCAAACACCCCTCTGACAAGCACACAGGTGCGCAGTTTGCCGCGGTCGCTCCGTGTGACGCGGGCCGAATTGAAGCACGCGAAACCCCCGCCAGCCGACCGATGATGAAACTGGTTGCAATTTTTGATGAAGAATGTGCATACTATCAGGCGGTGCTAGCAGGGAATTCTAGCGGGAACCTCAACTTCTTGCTCTTCAACGGTTTGCAGAGCAGATCGGCGCGGTTGCAGGGCCCGCGCCGCGGGTGCGTCAGTGGGAAGGAGCTGGGACATGCCTTTCGGCACGATCAAACGATTGCACGAGAGTCGGGGGTTCGGTTTGATTCAGTCCGACACCGGGGATGTGTTTTTCCACTCATCCACGGTCGACGACGACGACTTCCGCAACCTGTTTGAAGGTCAGGAAGTCGAGTTCACCGTGGACGTCGCCGATCAGCCGACCGGCCGCGGCTCGCGAGCCGCGCGCGTCTCGCCGTTGCGCGTGGCGGTCGCCTGATTCGCAAACGCTCGGAACACAACTCCGCGTCCTTCCGCCTTCGCGAGCCTCTCTCGCGACGGAGCGTGGCTCTTTTTTTCCATCCGTGCCGCAGTGCATGCATGTGTCTGCCGTGCGATGCTCAGTTCCGCGCATGCAGGCCCCATTGCGAGCCGATCCGCCATGCGCTAGTCTCACACTCTGGCACCTACAGCAGGCAGTCTGAGAAAAAGAGAGCGCGGGTAGCTACGGATGGCGGCGGGATTGAATGCGGCGCAGCGCGAGGCGGTCGAGACCTTGTCCGGCCCGCTCCTCGTGCTCGCCGGCGCGGGCACGGGCAAGACACGCGTCGTGACGTTTCGCATCGCCAACCTGATTCGTCACGGCATTCGGCCGGGACGCATCCTGGCCGTGACGTTCACGAACAAGGCCGCGGCCGAAATGCAGGAACGCGCCTCGCACTTGCTCGGCAAGCGTCTGCCCGAGCGCCCGGAGATCTCGACGTTTCACTCGCTGTGCGTGCGCATCCTGCGGCGGCACATCACCCGGCTGGGCTATCCAGCCGAGTTTACGATCTATGACCGAGGCGACCAGGAGGGGCTTGCCCGGGCCGTGCTGCGCGAGATCCGCGTCCCACAGGAATCGCTGCGGCCCGGCGATCTGCTGGCCACGATTAGTCGCTGGAAGACCGAATCGCTGCGTCCCGACGCCGCGGCCGCCCGGGCAGAAACCGATCAAGAACATCTGGCCGCCGCCGGCTACCGGCGGTACCAGAAAGCACTCAAGTTGGCCGGCGCGGTCGACTTCGACGATCTGCTGCTCGTGGCCGAGGAACTGCTCGAGCGTTTCTCCGACGTGCGCGCGGACGAAGCGGGGCGCTTCGATCATCTGCTCATCGACGAGTATCAGGACACGAACGAAAGCCAGTATCGCATCGTCAAAAGCCTGGCGGGCGAGCATCGTAACTTGTGCGTCGTGGGAGACGACGACCAGTCGATCTACGCCTGGCGCGGCGCGGCGGTGAAGCACATTCTCGGCTTCCAGCGCGATTGGCCCGGGGCCAAGGTCGTACGGCTCGAGGAGAACTACCGCTCGACGGCGCCGATTCTCGCCATCGCCAATCGTCTGATCGCCTTCAACGAGGAGCGGCACAAGAAGATCCTCCGTTCCGGACGCGGCGCCGGCAACGCCCCGCGCATCTGGAAGCTGGCCGACGAGCAGGCGGAATCACGCGACGTCGTCGGCGAGATTCGCGCGCAGCTCGATCTCGGCGCCGCGCGCCCGCGCGACTTCGCCATTCTCTGTCGCACGAACGAGCAGCCGCGCGCATTCGAGGAAGAACTGCGGCGCAAGAAAGTGCCCTACGTCCTCGTGGGTGGACAGTCGTTCTACGACCGCACCGAGGTGAAGGACGTGCTCGCGTATCTGCGCCTGCTGTCACAACCGCGCGACGAGATCTCGCTGCGCCGGGTGATCAACACCCCGCCGCGCGGGATCGGCAAGACCACGCTCGAGCAGCTTGCGGCCTCGGCGGTTGCCGCGGGCCGGCCGTTGATGGATCTGCTGCCCGAAGCGGTCGATGCAGGGCGTCTGCCGGCCTCGGCCAAGCGCGGTGTGGTGGGGCTGCTCCACTTGCTCGAAGACCATCGCCGGCTGGCCAGCGCCGGTTCGCTCGTCGAGATGGCCACCAGCCTGCTCGAGGCGATCCACTATCGCGACGAGCTGAATCGTCTGCATAAGCAGCCGGCCGATGCCGAACGGCGCTGGAACAGCGTTGCCGAGCTTTTGAATTCGCTCGGTCAGTACGAAGCGCGCGAGAAGCGCAAGGCCACCCTCTCGGGCTTCCTCGACGAGTCGACTCTCATGTTCCGCGATTCTGGCGACGACAAGGAAAAGGCGCTCGAGCGCGACGCCGTGGTGCTGATGACGTTGCACAGCGCGAAGGGGCTCGAGTTTCCTCGCGTCTATCTCGTGGGACTCGAAGATGGCATCCTGCCTCACCATCGATCGGTCGCCAGCGAAGGGGTCGCGATCGACGAAGAACGCCGGCTCTGTTACGTCGGCGTGACCCGCGCCCAGGATCAGCTCACGATCAGTTGGTGCGCGTCGCGGTTCAAATGGGGAAAGGCGCGTCCCACAAAGCCGAGTCGCTTTCTGTACGAGATCACCGGCGAGGCCAAGACCGCGGCCGAAGCCATGGCCCTGTCGCACCGCGAATATATGCTCGCCATGCAGGCGGCCGGTCTGACCGGTGGCCCGAAACCGTTCCGGCGACCAACCCGGAACGGCCCCCCGCAACGCCGCTAACGTGGGAACAACGCCCAGAAGCAAGGCCGAGCCCTTCGCCAGTCTGCCTCACTTGCCACGGCGATGCGATCTGGGGGGGCTGAGCCCCTCTCGAACCTGGCCAAGAGCCATAAGTTGCGCGAACTGCGATAGGTCAGCGGGCGTGCAGGTACTAAACTGACGGCACAACTCGTCTTGACGTCGAGTCGCGCGCCTGCGGTGGCGTGGCGGCTGCCACGTGCGAGACCAGGCAAGTGGAAGGTTCGCCGCGAGGGCCACGGAGGTGCCCATGCCTTACGCACCGTTGCGATTTCTGCACGCGGGAGATTTTCGGCTCGATGTGCCAGTAGGTGGCATCACCGAAGTCCCCGAACACCTGCGCGATCGATTTCTCGACGCACCCTATGCCGCGGCGCGACGCGTGGTCGACGCGGCGCTGGCCGAAGAGGTCGACTTCGTCGTGCTCTCGGGCGGACTCGTCCATGCGCGGCGGAGCGGTCCGCGCGGCCCCGCGTTTCTCGTCGAACAGTTCGAACGATTGCACGCGCGTGGCATCGACGTCTACTGGGCCGGGGGCCCCACGGACCGTCCCGACTCGTGGCCGGTGGCGGCCAGGCTGCCCGACAATGTGATTCATTTTCCCAGCGGCGTCGCGACGCGACACGTCGTGCTGCGCGAGACGCAGGCCGCGGCGCTGATCGTGGGCCGCAGCCACGCCGACTGGAAAAAGATCGAGCCGGGCGATTTCGTCGCCGATCATTCCGCCCCGTATGCCATCGCCGTGGCGCACGGCAAGGCCCACACGCGCCAATTGGCAGCGCGCGGGTTTCACTACTGGGCGCTCGGCGGACGATCGCGACGCGGCACCGCTGGCGGCGCGAACCATCGCCTGCACTATCCCGGCTCGCCCCAAGGACGCGCGCCCGAGGAAAGCGGTCCGCACGGCGCCACCACGGTGCGCGTCGATGACGAGGGACGCACACACCTCAACTTCGTCGCCACCGATGTGCTGCGTTGGCGCGAAGAACGGCTCTCGATCGACGGGCTCGACAATCGCGCCGATCTCGAACGGCGTTTCCGCGAGCGGATTGCCCTGGCGACGGAAGAGGCAGGCGCGATCGATCTTTTGATCTCGTGGACGTTGATCGGTTCGGCCGCCGCGTGGTCGCGTCTGAGACGCGTCGTGCGGCAGACCGAGCTGCTGGACTGGCTCCGTCGCGAGTTCGGCGCCGGCACGCCGGCCCGGTGGAGCGTGACGCTCGATATCGAAACGAGCGAGGTCTCGGCCGCCGAGATGGTCGAAGATGAAACGATCCTCGGCGATTTCCTGCGTGAAGTTCGCCGCCACGCCGCCGACGGCACGTTGCCGATCGACATGGCGTCGTACCTCAGTCCGCGCCACGCCACCGGGCAGTTGGCCGAACTGGCGGGCGTGACCGACGATGCCGAGCGGCGCAGCGTGTTGCGCGAGGTGGCCGTACTCGGAATCGAATTGCTGGGAGGGGAGGAGGTCGAATCGTGAGAATCACCGACCTGAAGATCGACGGCTTTGGCGTCTGGCGCGGACTGCAGCTCGACGATTTGTCGGACCGCATCAGCGTGCTGTACGGCCCGAACGAAGCGGGCAAGACGACGCTGCTGCAGTTCATTCGTGGCATGCTCTACGGCTTCGGCGACGAACGTCGGCGCCGCTATCTCGGCCAGCAGAACGGCGCTCCGGCCGGTGGTTCGCTACACCTGTCCGATCCGACCGGCGACGTGCGGCTGCGCCGGCTGGCCCAGCCCGACGAAGCAGGCGTGTACACCGAGCGACTCGATCTTCGTGCCGACGATGGCCGTCGCCTGGCCGACGGCGCGGTCGGCACCCTGCTCGGCAAGATCGACGAACGCACGTTCAACAACGTGTTCGCCGTGGGCCTGCGCGAGATGCAGGAACTCGGCACGCTCAGCGATACCGACGCCGCACGGCATCTCTACCGCATTACGGCCGGGTTGGATCGCATCTCGCTGTTCGACGTGATGCGCGAGTTGGCCAATTCACGCAACCGTATCCTGGCCACCGACGAACGGCCGTCGCAGGTCGTGCATCTGCTCGGCGAGCGCGAGCGCCTGCGTCGCGAGATCGACGAGCTGGGAACGCTCTCGGCCGACTACGAGCGAAATCTCCGCGAGCGCGACGGTCTGGCACGCGAGATCGATCGGCTCGAAACAGAAACGCGTTCGCTCGAGCGCGAGGTCCGTCGCATCGAAACGGCGGTCAAGGTCGAAGGCCGCTGGCGCGAACGCGCCACGCTCGACGCCCGTCTCGCGGCGCTCGAGCCCTTACCGAAACTTCCCGAGCGAGCCCTCGAACGTCTCGCCGCGCTCGACGCGGCCATCGCGGCCCGGCGGCAGCGTCAGAACGAGTTGCGGGCCGAAGTCCTGCGCAAGGACGAAGCCATTGCCGACTTGCCGCTGCAGGAAAGCGTCTGGAAGCAAGGCGCCCGCATCCAGGCGCTCGGCGATCAGATCGAATGGGCCGAGACGCTCGAAACGCAAATCGCGGCGCTGACGACCGAAGTGGAGCAACTCTCTGCCGAGGTGAACGGCCATCACGAGCATCTGGGCCTGGCCGACGGCGACGACCCCGATTCGAACTCCTGGTCCGACCGCACCCTGCTGACGTTGCGACCGCTGGCACGTTCGCTGGCCGAGACGAAACGTCGCCTCAAGACCGCCGAAGCGGCCGTCGCCAAGCTGAAATCGGCCGGCACGAATAGTGACGTTGAACTCAGGAACGCCCTGCGCGGACGTACCGAGGCGGACCTGACCGCGGCGCACGCCAAGGCGGGCTCGCTCGTATCGCTCCTGCGGCGGCGCGTGCAACTCGACGAACGCATCGGCCAATTGCACGAACAGCATCGGGCCGCCTCGGCACGACATCGCCGCCTGCTCGAACGCCAGATGATGCCCGGCTGGGTCTTGACGGGCCTGGGCTGCGTCTTCGCCTTTGGCGTCGCGCTGATTCTGTCAGGACTGTTCATGCCCACCACCATCACCGGTCCGCTCGGCTGGTGGCTGGCCACGCTCGGCCTGGGGGGTTCGATCGTGGCGGGCATCACCAAGCTGTCGCTGGAGCGCTCCGTGCGGCATCAGCTCGAATCGTGCGATCAACTGCACCACTCGCTCGAGCTGCAAGTCAAGCAGGCCAAGGAAGAACGGGACACGCTCGATGGCCAGCTTCCACAGGGTAGTGGCCCGCTCATCACGCGGTTGCAAGAGTCCGAGCGAGAACTGGCGGCGATCGAGGATCTGCTGCCGCTCGAAGCCCGCCGTCGTGCCTCGACGAGCGAATTGAAGACCGCCGAAGAGCAAGTCGAAAAATGCCGCGAGGCGCATCGCGCCGCGCGCCGCCGCTGGCAGAACGGGCTGGCGACGGCCGGCTTGCCGCACGATTTTTCGCCCCGCCGCTTGCGCGAGCTGGGCAATCGCCGCGAGCTGATCGTCGACGTGCGCCAGCGTCTCACGTTGCGTCGCCAGGAACTCGACATGCAGCGCCGCAGCCTGGCACGCATGGGCGAACGCATTTCGCTGCTGACCGCCGAGGCCGGGCTGCCCCCGACGTCCGGCAAGGCCGTCGAGTTGATTCGCCGCCTGCAGAACGAATACGCCAGGCAGGAACGCCTGATGGCCGAACGCGATCAACTGACGGAATTGGTCACGCAGTTGCGGGCAGAGTTGGCCCACACGTCGCGCGCGGGCAAGCGGCTGACAAAGAAGCGGCTCGCCTTCCTGCGCTCGATCGATGCCCGCGATGCCGACGAGTTGCGACACTGGGTCGATCTCGTCGAGCAGGCGGCCAGGCTGCGCGAAGCTCGGGCCGCCGTCGAACGCGAGATCACGACCGCCCTGGGGGACGAGCATCGCGAAGAGACGTGGCGCGCCCTGCTCGACGGCAAGTCGCTCCCCGAACTCGAGCGGCTGTGGGACGAGCTGGCCGCCGACGTCGGACGCCGCGAGACGCAACTCAAGTCGCTGTACGAGCGCCGCGGCGAATTGACGGCCCAGATCGCGGCGCTCGCCGCGGATCGTCGCCCCGCCGAGAAGCGTCTGCAATACTCGATCGTGGGCCGCCGGCTGAAAGACGCCCTGCGCCGCTGGAAAGTGCTCGCTACGACGCATCACCTGCTCGAAGGGGTGCGACGCATCTACGAGACCGAACGCCAGCCCGAAACGCTGCGCGAGGCATCCGTCTACATGAGCGAGCTGACGCGCGGCCGCTACAAGCGCATTTGGACGCCGCTGGGCGAGCACGTGCTGCACGTCGACACCGCCGATGGCCGCTCGCTGCCCGTCGAAGCCCTGAGCCGTGGCACGCGTGAACAATTGTTCCTCAGCTTGCGGCTGGCGCTGTGCAGTGCCTACGCGCGTCGCGGCGTCCACCTGCCGCTGGTGCTCGACGATATCCTCGTCAACTTCGACGCCGATCGTGCCAAGGCGGCCGCCGCCGTGTTGCGCGATTTTGCCCTCGCCGGCCATCAGTTGCTGATCTTCACGTGCCACGAGCACATCGCGAAGCTGTTCCGCGCGCTGAAGGTCGACGTCCGACGCCTGCCCGATCATGCCGATATCGACATGATCGCGCGACCGATCGAAGAACCGGCGCCCGAGCCGGTAGCAGCCCCCGCGCCGGCGGCAATTCCCGCTCCTGCTCCCGTCCCCGCACCGGTTCCGAAGCGGCGTCCCGTTGCCGCCTTGCGCAAGCCGGCGCGTCCAGAGCCGGAGATCGTCGTCGAACCGGCTCCGCTGCCAGTCGCCACGCCGGCCTTCTTCGAAGAGGACGTCGACGCCTACGATTGGGAACCGGTAGCCCCCCCAGCACCCGTCGTCGAGTCCCCCGCTCCCTACGCGATGGAACCGATCGTCGAAGCGCCGAAGGTGGTCGAGCCCGCGCCACTCGTGGTCGAAGTGGAAGCAGTCGCCGCGCCGATGCCCGAGCCGGTCGAGTACGTCGAGGTGCGGGGTCGCACCCTCTGGTCGGGCGAAGGGGCCGAGGACTTTGCTGGCGAGTTCGCCGAACGGATCGTCGACCGCTTTACCCGCTATGGCTGGGGCGGCGCCGAGATCGACGATGCCTCGAGCGACGCCGCCAGCGAGCCCGCGGTCCGTTCCCGTAGCAAGGTGGCCACCGTGAAAGACCTGGACGATCTTCTCGATCTCGACGAAGAGGCCGAGGCGGCATGATGGTACGGGTTACGTCCTTCGGTTGCGGGCTCCACGGGGCCTTACCGGAAGTTACCCGACCGCACTTTTTCCCCTAGCGGGACGTTCTTTCCCCACCGGAGCGTGCCGGGCCGCCGTCTGCGGCAATTCGCTGGAAATGCGGGCTTGGCTTCTGTTATGCTGGTGTGACCTCACACCGCTATTTCCCGCCTAGCGCGCACCCGAAGCGAAGGAGTCATGTTCCATGACCAAACGTACACGCCGTCGTTTCCTTGAGGAGTCGATGTTGGCCGCGACTGCGGCCCTGGCCGTCGGACCAGGCAGCCAGGTCCTTGCGGCCGACAAGGAAGAGACCGCCAGTTCGAGTCCCAACGAGCGGCTCGCGTGCGCGGTGATCGGCGTCCGCGGCCGCGGTGGCAGTCACGTCAGCGCCCTCGAAGGCCGCGACGGTCGCCCGACCGAAATCACTTACATCTGCGATGCCGATGAAGACGTCGGCAAGAAGGTGTGCCAGAAGATCGGCAAGGTGCAAGGTCGCGAGCCGAAGTTCGTGCGCGACATGCGCGAGGTGTTCGACGACAAGAGCGTCGACATCGTCTCGACCGCCACGCCGAATCACTGGCACGCGCTGTGCAGCATTTGGGCGATGCAGGCGGGCAAAGACGTCTACGTCGAGAAGCCGGTCAGCCACAATGTGAGCGAAGGCCGCCGCATGGTCGAGGCCGCTCGCAAGTACGACCGCATCTGTCAGACGGGCACGCAATGCCGCTCGAACAAGGGGGGGCACGCCCTGATCGACTACATCAAGTCGGAGGAGTTGGGTCCGCTGAAGGTGGCCCGCGGCTTGTGCTACAAGCGTCGCCGCGCGATCGGTGGCCCCGGCGAGTTCACCCCGCCGCCGAGCGTCGACTACAACCTGTGGTGCGGCCCCGCCCCGATGAATCCCCTCACGCGGCCGTCGTTGCATTACGATTGGCACTGGATGTGGGATTACGGCAACGGCGACCTGGGCAACCAGGGCATCCACCAGATGGACATCGCCCGCTGGGGCCTCGGCGCCGATGAACTGTGCCAGGGTGTATTGAGCTACGGCGGTCGCTTCGGCTACACCGATGCCGGCGAGACGGCCAACACCCAGGTCATCATCCACGATTACGGCGACAAGCAACTCGTCTTCGAGGTGCGCGGCCTGGAAACGCCTCCCTTGAAGGGGGCCGATGTCGGCGTGATCTTCGAGTGCGAGAAGGGCTACGCCGTGATGACCAGCTACGATCGCAGTGCCGCCTTCGATCTGGACGGCAAGATGATCAAGGAGTTCAGCGGCGGCGGCGATCACTTCGGCAACTTCCTCTCGGCCGTGCGCAGCCGCAAGCACGAGGATCTCAACGCCGACATTCTCGAAGGCCACCTGTCGAGCGCGCTGTGCCACCTCGGCAACATCAGCTATCGCCTGGGCGAAGAGGTTTCGGCCCAAGAGGTCAGCTCGCGTCTGTCGGACAGCAAGGAAGCGCTCGACACGTTCGCCCGCTTCAACGAGCATCTCGAAGCCAACGGCGTGAAGATGGCCGACACGAAGGTTCGCCTGGGCCTGCAACTGGCTTTCGATCCCAAGAGCGAAACCTTCACCAGCAATGACGCGGCCAACGCCATGCTGACGCGCGACTATCGCGCGCCGTTCGTGGTGCCGGCGGCGGGTCAGGTCTAGTCCCACCGCGCGAGCGGATCGCAGCACGCAGTCCAGCGAGGGCGCCGGAGCAATCCGGCGCCCTCGTTCATTTTCGGAATCAATGAGATCCACCGATACTCATCTATCAGTGAACGATCCCCTGCATGGCACTGCTGGGCAAACCAGCAGTGCCACACGATTTGCTTGATCGCATGAACGACGCCCCTACCACGATCGAGATTCTCTACGAAGCAGGCCCCTGCCTGGCCGTGGCCAAGCCAGCGGGATTATTGACGCAGGCGCCGCCGGGCATCGACAGTCTCGAGACGCGCATCAAGGCGTTCTACAAGCATCGCGAGTCGAAGCAGGGCAAGGTGTATCTCGGCGTGCCACATCGACTCGATCGGCCCGCCTCGGGGGCGATGGTCTTCGCGCGGCACGTGCGCGCCGCGCGGCGGCTTTCGGAACAGTTCGAGGCACGCACGGTTCGCAAGACCTACTGGGCCCTCGTCGGCGGCGTGGGCCTCCCCGAGCGCGATACCTGGCGCGACTTCGTCCGTAAGATTCCGGACCAGCCGCGCGCGGAAGTGGTCGCGGCCGATCACGCCGACGCCCGCGAGGCCGTGCTGCACTATCGCGTCCTCGGCGCGTCTGCGGCCTGGAGTTGGCTCGAGATCGAACTCGAAACGGGACGCATGCACCAGGTGCGCTTGCAGGCGGCGTCGCGCGGTTGGCCCGTGCTGGGCGATGCCTTGTACGGATCGCCGCTTCCTTTCGGCGTTCAGCATACGGACGAACGCCTGCGTGCCATTGCCCTGCACGCGCGCAGTCTCGCGTTTTGCCATCCGATGACGCACGCCGATGTCTCGGTCACCGCGCCGCTTTCGACCGACTGGACAACGCTCGACGCGCGCTTCGACGCCGCTTGACCGCGGCGCTGCTGAGACGCCGCGCCGCGCCCCACGTCTCGCCTACAACCGTCACGACCGGCCGCGGTTCGTCGAAAGAATTTTCTTTGCTACCCGTCACGGGCGCCATTTACGAGCTACACTTTTTCGTGGCTGGGCTTTTGTGCGTCGGCGGCCGGGGTGCCGTGGCGCAACGATCTTTTTCGCCCGGCAGGAGCGCACGATGGTGAACACGTTGTTGATGTTGGCGGCGCTGGCGGTGCCCCCCGGAGTCTCGCCCGAGAACAACAACCAGCCGTTCCACGGGGGCGATCCCGTCGTGCGGCGCTTCGAGCAGCGCGAGGACGACGATTTCCGCCGCCGCAACTG
Organism: Pirellulales bacterium; assembly: GCA_019636335.1. NCBI lineage: Bacteria > Pseudomonadati > Planctomycetota > Planctomycetia > Pirellulales > Pirellulales bacterium. The sequence goes on along the minus strand of JAHBXR010000041.1, from coordinate 10,722 downwards.
GGACGCCTACTGCCGCCGGCTCGACGAAGCCTGGAAGGCGTATCGCGCCGCGGGGTCGACGCCCCGGGCCTTTGCCGCCTACAAACGCGAACTGGCGGCCGCCAAGCGCGAATACGTCTACCGCGATCCGCACTTCGTCGCCTTCACCGATTGAGCGGCGCCCACGCCACGCTTGTGCTCAGGGGGTCACTCGACAGTTGGGCAGCGCCTCGTGCAGTCGCTGGAGGTCCTCGGGCTCGAGCTTGTTGCGCGTGATGTCGAGCTCGCGAAGTCCGGTCCAGCCGGCCAGGGTCGAGATCGAGGCCTCGGTGATGCCCGTGCCGCCGATGCGCAGCTTGGCCAACTGCTTGAGCGGGGCGAGTTGCGCCAGACCTGCATCGGAAATGGCCGTGCTCGACAGATCGAGCGAGCGAAGCTGCTCCAAGTCGGCCACGGTAGTCAGCCCCGCGTCGGTCACCCCCGTCCGGGCAAGCGAGAGCGATTCGAGCTGCTCGAGCTGCTCGAGCTCCTTTATCGCGGCATCCGTTAGATCGATGTTGTAACCCAGATCGAGATAGACCAGCGCCGGTATTCGGGCAATGGCCGCCAGGTGACGATCGGCGAGCCGGCATTCGCGAAGCGACAGCGCCCACAATTTCGGATGCTCGGCCAGCACGCCTAGTCCACGGCCGTCGAGGGGGGTTTCGCCCAGGTCGAGCGTTTCGAGTTGCTTGAGCGGCGCGAGGTGAGTCAGCCCTGCATCGGTCACGCGCGTCCCCCGCAAACGCAACGCGCGCAGTTGAGGAAAGTTGCCGATCGAGGCCAATTCTCGATCCCCCGTGCGAGTCCCCGAAAGATCGATCTCCACGAGTGCCACGCATGGTGCGAGCTCGGCGAGCACGTCGCCGCGCAGGCGGTCGGCCTCTTTCAAGTCGACCGACACGACCGTGCAGGCGTCGCGCGGCAAGGCCGACAGGCGGTCGACGAGCACATCGTCGGCCAGCTTTACGGCTCCCCCTTGCTCGACCACCCAACGCGCGGCCAACCGCTGCGGATCGAGCGGATCGGCAGCCACCTTGCATTCTGGAAGCGCCCCCCGCAGCTCTTCGATCCCGGCATCGGTCAAAGAGGTTCCCTCGATCGACAACTCGGTCCACGATTTGCCTTGCGACAGCTCCGCCAGTACTCGATCGTCGAGCGGCACGCGAGCGAGCGATAGCCATCGCAGCGCTGGCATGTGCGCAAGATCGGCAAGCGAGGCCTGCGTTACCTTCGTGCCCGCCAGGCCCAGATGCGAGAGATATTCCAGCCGGCGCAGCGAGCGCACGGCGTCATCCCCGATGGTGGTATCGGTCAAAAAGAGCTGTTCGAGCGCCGGCAAGGCGGCGAGCGCCGCGACCCCCCGGTCGGAGACAGCGGTTTGCGAGAGATCGAGCTCGCGCAGCGATTTGGCCGCGGCAATCGACGCCAGCCCGGCATCGGTCACGCCGGTGCCCGCCAGAAGCAGGCTCTCCACGTCGGTCAGTCCGGCCACCTGGCGCAGGTCGTCGTCGGTGATTTGCGCGCGGTGCGAAAGATCGATGGCCCGCAAGCGAAAGCGCCCCAGGGGCAGCTCGTGGCGCTGTTTGAGGTCGTCGAGGCGGTCGCCGTCGGCGGTGACGAGCGAAACCGCTCCCCCCTGCTCCAAGGCCCACTGCGCCAGACGACGCTGATCGACGGCCTGCCAGCGGATGTCGCAATTCGGCAGCCTGGCACGCAGGGCAGCGACGGCCTCTTCCGGCAATTCGACGGCCCCCAGGTCGAGCGCCGTCAAGTGGGAGGCCGCGGCGAGCGACTCGAGCGCCGCCGGCGTAATGCGGGGGCTCTCGAGCCGCAACAGCGTCAGCCCAGGCAGCAGGGCCAACCGAGCGATAAGTACATCGTCGACGTCGCGGCTCCCGGCCAGGTCGATCTGCGTGATGCGGAACTCATCGGCCGGCAGGTTTGCCGTCTTTGTCACGTCGATCGGCTCGGCCCCGGGACGTCGAGGCTGAATCGTGAGCACGCCGCCAGCCGCCAGGACGTGTCGCGCCACTTCGCGATCGGGATCGGGGGCATCCCACTCGACTTCGAGCCCCGCGTGTTCCGCTTGAAGTCGATGCACTCCGCCCGCGGTAATGCTGGTTCCCGCCAGGCCGAGATGGCTCAACCCGCGCGTGTTCGCCAACACCTCGGGCAGTCGATCGCCAACTCTTGTGTCGGCCAGATAGAGGTGCGTCAAACGGTCGAGCGAGCGTAGAGGTTCCATCCCCGCGTCGCTCACCGCCGTACGACTCAGGTTCAACTCGCGCAGATTCGTCAGCCGCGTCAGGGTCGGCAGCCCCGCATCCGTGACGCGCGTCGCCGACAAGTCGAGCCTCACGAGCGTTGGCAGCGGAGGTAACTGGGCGAGGTCGGCATCGCCAAGCGATGTGCCCGCCAGCGAGAGCGTTTCGAGATTTCGCACCGCATCGGGATCGAGTCGCACAAGGTCATCGCCCCCGATCGGCAAACCGCTCAGGTCGATTCCGACGATCGAGAAACTGCCGGTCGGCATCAACTCGACGGAAGCGATCTCGACGCGAGAAGCGGGATCGCCCGCCAGGATGGTCGTCCGTCCACGCTGCTCGCTCACCCAGCGCAGCAAGGCGCGGCGCTCGGGCGCCTCGGGCATCGGTGGGGGAGCAGTCGGTACGCTTGGCCCTGGTGTTGGCACCATGGCGACCTCGCTCGTCGTGGGTTGCGGAATCGGCGCCGGCACGGCGGCCAACGCTTCTTCTTCCGGCGCTTCGCCCGAGGCGATGCCCAGTTGATACGCGCCCCATCCCAATCCGCCGGCTATCAGAATGGCCGCTGCCGCCCCAAGCGTCACCCACGGCTTCTTGCGCGCGGGCGAAGGCATCGGCCGCGAAGCCACAGCGGCCTGCGATGCCCCTAGGGGCGTGGGGTCACCGACCCGCGTCGGGCCGAGCGTTTCGGCCGAGGGAACCGGGGTTTGACCGAAGCGCCCCCCCACGACGGTTTCTGGGGTACGGCGAAGTTGCCCCAAACGCTCGACGCGCTCGGCGGGCGTCACGGGGCCGACTTCGGCCTGGCAGGCCAACAACTCGGCGAGCACGGCATCGACCGACTGCGGTCGATCTTCCGGCTTCTTGGCCAGCATGCGCAGAAACAGGGCGTCGAGCCGTTTGCTCGCTTGTGGCACGTCCACGCGCAACGATGGCACCGCAGAGTTCTGATGCCAGAGCAGCTTCATCGCCAGCGAACCTTCGGGCGAAAGCGTCAGCCCGCTCAGCAGGTAGTGCAGCGTGCAGCCCAGGCTATAAATGTCTGCCCGGTGATCGGCCCGCTTGGCGTCGAGCGCCTGCTCGGGCGCCATGAAATCGACGGTGCCCATCACGCGTCCCGACTGCGTGAGGTTCTGATGATCGCTCTCGGGGTCCCCCTGCTCGATCCGCGCGAGCCCCATGTCGAGAATCTTGATTGTGCCGGTCTGGTCGAGCAGCAGATTCGCCGGCTTGATGTCGCGATGCACGATGCCGCGCTCGTGCGCGTGTGCCAAACCGCGCGCGGCCTGGGCGAGAAAGTCGAGCGCCAGCGGAATGGGTAGCACGCCGCAGCGTTCGACGTAGGCGTCGAGATCGATGCCGTCGACGTACTCCATGACCAGAAAGTGCAGATCGCCCGCCTCGTCGGCATCGTAGGCCGAAACGATGTTCGGGTGCGAAAGCTTGGCCACGGCCTCGACTTCGCGGTGAAACCGCGTGATGGCCGATGACGACGAGACGAGATTGGCCGGCAGTACCTTGAGCGCCACGAGCCGCTTCATCCGGCGATGGCGCGCCAGATAGACGACCCCCATGCCGCCGGCGCCCAACTCGTCGAGAACGACGTAATTGCCCAGCACCAGCCCGGCCGATTTGCCTTGGGCGACTCGACGAAGCTGGTACACCGTCAGCTTATTCGACTGCACCAACTGCCAGGCGACCGTATCGACATCGGCCGCCGACTCGCCGGGGAGTCGTTCGCAGACCGAGGCCAACTCGTGGGCCGAGACGAGACCGCACTGCGAAAGACATTCGGCAAAGCGTTCGAAGCTGAGAGCCAGCTTGGGCAACTCGGCGGCCTTGACCGCGGCGCCGCTATCGCCCGGCGTCGCGGCGGAAGAGCGATCCGCTTTTGGTGGCAACGATTTCGGCTGCGGAGGCGATTCGCCCGACAGCAGGGTCGCACGATCGTGGATCGACGGCTCGTCACTGCCCGGCGTCGGGGCATCGTCGGCTGCCATGGTCTTCGCTCCGGTGATTGGCCAGAGTCGATTGTAGCGTCCCCGGCTGGCGAAGCACTAAAACTGCGTCCACCCCAGCTTCAAGAACCAGTCGAACAGCCAGGGATGCGTCCAGGGGTTCCACGTCGGGTAACTCGCCGAGAGGACGGAGAACGCGAGCAGTACGAGCGCCACGCCACGCGTCCAGCGCCGCCCGGCAAGCCAGTCGGCCGCCGGCAGCATCGCCAGCAGCCACAACGGCGCGAGCCAGAAGAACCAACGCATGCCGCTGGTCATGCCGCCGTAATTGCGGTCGACCAGCGGCCGCGACAGGTAGAATGCCACACAGGCCAGCGAAACCAGCGCCGTGAGCAGGGTCAACTGCCGCAACGCGGTATTCCGGCGACATGCCAGGGCAAAACCCGTCAGCGTCAGCAGCCACACGGGCGTCAACGAAAAGACGCCGTGGTGGCCCACGAGCACGTGTACGGCATACACCGCCGGAGACGGCTCGCCCCGGTCGATCCCCTGGCGATTCAACCAGTAGCTATCGCGGGTACGACCACCTCGCTCGTAGATGTACTCGTACCAGTTTTCCCCTTCGGCGCGATGACCGTACGCGGGCACGAGCGACCCATGCGCGGCGTAGTTCGTGCCGAAGAAGCCCGCCGCCACGACTAGCGCCGCCGGCACGAACGCAAGGAGTGTCTCGCGCCAGGCGGTAAAGGCCAGCGCCGCGGTCAGCGCCGCGAAAAACGACAGCGCGGGGAGTTCATTGGCCGCCGCGAAGGCCGCGAAGAATCCCGCCAGCACAAAGTAACGCCAGCGACGTTCGCCGTCGTACACGATGCGAATCGACGGATAGATCGCCCCCATCGCGCTCGCCGCGGCGAACACGTGGTTGTTCAGCGTGACGGCGAACGTCGTGAGAAACGTGCCAAAAACGGCCGAGGCCACGACGAAGAGGCGTCCCCAATCGGTCGTGCCATAGCGCTCGACGACCCGGGCCAAGAGCACCAAGTAGATCACCAGCGGCAGCACCTGCACGAAGAGCAACATGCCGCGGCCGATCGTGTAAGGATGCGAAGCCAACGAGGCCCCCGTCGTGCGATAGATCACCCAATACGGTCCGGCGAGCAGCGTGGGCAGCAAGGGTGGCTTGCTCGAGTAGAGGCGCCCGTCGTGCTTGACCATGTCGATCGTGTCCCATCCAGGCTGATCCTGGATGTCGTCGATGGCGTAGGTCCCCTGCTCCGCCAGGGCGCGAATCGTACACCAGCGGCTGCGATCGTTGCCGCTGAGAAAGGGGCGTTGGAGCTGCCAATCGCGGCGACCTTCGCGCGCGCGCTGCGTCTCGAGCGCGATCTTGTCGACCGAATTGACCGCCAGCACGCGTCCCACCATGGCGCCGGTCGCCACGGCGATCAGCAGCCAGTAGACCTGCCGCCGCAGCGCGGCGCGATCGTCGATCGTCGATCCTGGCGGCGCCGTGCTCATGCGGACCGACCCGTCTGGCCAGGGGCGCGGTCGGCCACGGAAAAAGTGCGTTGCGAGATCGAATAAGTATCCGCCTCGCGCGTCTGGTAGGCGATGAAGAGCTCGGCCAGAAAACCGATCGACATCAACTGGGCCCCCAGCAGCAGCGCGCCCATCGAGTAGATGACGGCCGGACGTTGATGGAGCGGCTTCAGCCCCCACTCGGGAAACATCTGCGCCGCCAGCCAGGTACACGACAGATAGAACAGCCCCAAAAAGCCGACCGAGAAGCAGATCAGCCCGAACGTGCCCAGCACGTGCTGCGGCCGCTGCCCGAAGCCGGTGAGAAACTTCACCGTCAGCAGATCCAGGAATCCTTTCACAAAGCGGCGCACGCCGTACTTCGAATGGCCGAACTTGCGGGCGCGGTGATTGATGGGCAACTCACCGACGCGGAACCCCCGGGCATGCGCCAGCACCGGCACGAAGCGGTGCAGTTCGCCATAGAGCCGGACTTCGCCCAGCACCTCGCGGCGATAGCCCTTCATGCCGCAATTGTGATCGTGCAGCTTTACGCCCGTGAGCCAGCCCACCAGACCATTGAAGACCCGCGAGGGATAGGTCTTGTGCCAGGGATCGTGGCGGACGTGCTTCCAACCGCTGACGACGTCGTAATCGCTGGCCAGCGCCGCGAGAAAGCGCGGGATCTCGGCGGGGTCGTCCTGCAGATCGGCGTCGAGCGTCATGACCTGCTCGCCGTGCGAGGCGGCAAAGCCGGCACTCAGGGCGGCCGCCTTGCCGAAGTTGCGTCGGAAGCGGATACCGCGCACGCGCGGGTCGCGCGCCGCGAGCGACTCGATCACCGGCCACGAACCGTCGTTCGAGCCGTCGTCGACGAAGATGATTTCCAGGTCGTAGTTCTGCGCAACCGCCACCGCGTCTAACTCGCCGTGCAGAGCCTCCAGGCTCTCGACCTCGTTGTAGACCGGAATGACGGCACTCAGCATGGGCAGATAAACGAGTGTGGCACTTCAACAAGTGTGGCCCTGCGGGCTTGCCCGGCAGTGGCGGAAGGATCAAGGACTTAATGTTCCGGCTCACCCATAGCGGCGCTCTGGGGTGGTCTCCATAAGTACAGGATACCTGACACAATCACCTCCGACACCAACCAGACCAGCCGGAGCAGAATGGCCGCCACGAGCGCCGTCGAGGCCCCGAAGAGTGGCGCAACCAGTTCGAGCAGTACAGCTTCGCGCACGAGGGCGCCCCCCGGCACGAGAGACAAGAACCCCACGACCACGGCCATCCCCACCGCTGCGGTATAGAGGGGCAACTGTCGCCAGGGGTCGAGTCCTGGGGCTCCAATCGCCGCCAGCACTCCCCACAAGCTCAACGCCAGCAGCAGCCAACCGCCGGCCATCGCCAGCCAGGGCAACAGCAACCGCCGCACGTGCAACTTCCGCAGGCCATCGGCCACCCGGATGTCGTCCCGCCCCACGCCGGCAAAACGTGCGATCCGCTCGAACACCGGCGGAAAACAGGGGACGGCCGTCACGATCGTGAACCCCGCGGAAAGCAGGATCAGCCAGTCGTGACGTGGCGTCCACATCAACAGGGCCAGGGCCGTCAGGGCCGCGCCGACCGCCATCATCGTCATCGTTTCGTAGACCACGCAGACGGCCGCCACGCGGCCATCGACCGTCGGTCCGCGCAGGAGACTCGCGCGTAGCACCAGCACCATCGCCTTGCCTGGCACGTACTTGCCCAGATGTCCGATGTAATAAGCCCGCAGCAGCCTGCCCAGTGCTGGTCGCTGCCCCAGTTCGAGCAGGATCCGGCGCCAATACAATCCGCAGGGCAACGAACCGAGCAGATAGAGCACGCCCGAGAGGACCAGCCACCCGGGCGAGACGTGCCAGGTATGCTCCGACAATTGCTCGAGCGCCGACATGACCGTGCGATGCACGCCCCACGCTACGAGCAACACGACCAGCATCTTCGCCCCGCGCAGGAGCCATTTCTTGCTGCCAGCGGGAAGTGGACTCAAGACGAAACCTCGCGATGCCCGACTCGTTCGGACGTACACGACGTGGGGGGCGGGGATCTGCCGGTGGGTGGGAACGTCGCTATTGTGCGGATTCGTCCCCACGGACACAAGCCGCGGACGTCGGGGACGAAGTACCTTTCTCGAGGAGCGCGCACTCCGGCCAAGCCGCCGAGCGGGCAGGTGCGGTTCCCAAGTTCGGCGGGCGAGGGCTAAAATACCGGCTGTTGCTGCCGCAACTCACTCGTGCCTGGAGAAACGCTCGTGTCGCGTTGGGTTTCGTTCATCGTGCTGGCCTCGATCGTCGTGCTCGTGGCCGTGCTCTTCTTCCAGGTCATGGCGTCGTTCATCCTGCCGATGTTCTTCGCCCTGATCCTGGTCGTCATGTTCCGGCCGTTGCACCGCTGGATGACCGAACGCTGCGGCGGGCGCGTCCGCGTGGCGGCAGGCATCACCACGGCCATCACGATGCTGATCGTCTTTCTGCCCTTGCTCACCATCGTCAGCATGGCCGCGACCGACGGCGTGCAATTGCTCGCCGATTTCGATCGCGAACAACTGCAGGCCAAAATCGACGACCTGCGCGATCGCTTCGATATCAGGCTACCGGCCCCACAGGCTCGCCTCTTGAGCATGAAGATCGACGAAGGGGTCGCCGAATTGCAGCGGCGCGTCACGGGCTACGACGAACCGAATGCGATCCCCGCCACGCTGACGCACATCGAAAACGCCATTACCAGTCTCAACGGCACGCTGACGAAGTGGCGCACCGAGTACGGCGTGCCGGATCTCCTCAATCAGATTGAAACACTCTCGAAGAAGTCTCTTGCCGAAGAAGCAGCAGCAGAAGCAGCGGCGGTCAATGCCAGTGAGAATTCGGAGGCTCCGGTCTTCGATCCGGCACGGCCCGTGTCCGCAGAGCCAGGATCCGCCGAAGGGGCGCCGCCCGCTGACGATGAAAGCCCCAATTCGTTGCAAGCAGCAGAGAAATACGACGAGGAATTGAACGACGCGATTCTTCCAGAAGAAAACACCGAAGCGGTTGTTCTAGCCCGTGTGCTGCGCCGCCTACGCGCCGTGAAGAACGCCACAGCCGAGATTCGTCGCTTAAAGAATCTCGGCGTGCCCGACGCCGAGCTACAGCCCGAGACCGATCAACTCCAGAATGCGAACGAGTTGCTGCAAGCCGCGTTCCGCGATTTTGAGTGGCAATTGATGGGGGGGGGCGTCGTCGGCTGGCTGAAGTTGCAGGCCTATCCCAGCGACGAGCGACTCGTCGAGATTCGCAGCACGGCGCAAGAATACCTTTTGCCCCTGGCCCTCTCGACGCCGAAATTTCTCGGCAGCTTCGTCGGGCGGTTTCTCTTCGGACTCGTGATCCTCATCATCTCGCTCTACTACTTCCTCGCCGACGGGCCGAAGATGGTCGCGGCGATCATGCGCCTCTCCCCCCTCGACGATCGCTACGAAGCCCGCATGCTGCACGAGTTCGACAAGATCAGCCGCGCCATGGTCGTGGCGACGCTCTTGTCCGCCGTGGTGCAGGGCATTCTGGCGGGCATCGGCTACTACGTCGTCGGGCTGAATGCCGTCTTTCTGCTGACCGTGACGACCATGATCCTCTCGATGGTCCCCTTCGTCGGGGCGGCCTCGGTCTGGGGGGCCTGCTCGATCTGGCTCTTGTTCGACAACCAGTTCTGGCCGGCGGTGGCGCTGGCCCTGTATGGCGCGCTGGTCGTGTCGATGATCGACAATTTCATCAAGCCCTACGTGTTACACGGCCGCTCGAACCTGCATCCGCTGCTCGCCCTGCTGAGCGTGTTGGGGGGGGTGCAGGCCCTGGGACCGATCGGCATCTTCGTCGGTCCGATGGTCGTGGCCTTCCTGCAAGCACTGCTGGAGATGCTCCGGGGTGAGCTCGATTCACTCGAAAATCCCTCGTCGAACCGATCGCTACGGGCCGTGGGAGATTGAGACGGCTTTACGACTCCCCTCGCCACGGAATACCATGCCAGGAGCCGCGCCGCGGCCTCCTCGGGACAACCCGAGGCCGAGAGCGTGGCCAGCCCTACCCCGCGAGCGAGCGCCCCGATGATTGCTTCTCTTCTGCTGCTGGCCTGCTCGGTGCCGACCGTCGACGTCGGATGGCTTCAACTCGAAGACGGCGCCTACGAATACATCATCCAGATCGATCCCGATCAGCTCGAATCGATGCGGGCTGGCCGCGACATTCTCAGCGATCTGCCTCCGGCGCTGCATCATATCCGCCGGTATCGCATCACGGTGGGCAATGCCCCCTTGCCTCACGAAGGCGTGCCTCCCGAATTGATCGGGGCGCCACCCGTGGGCGCGCCCGATCGGGCTCCCTCAGCGACGGGAGCTCCCGCGGACCCCGACAACGTGGCCGGCGGGCCCATGCTGATCGGTCCGCGCACATCATTACCCCTGAACGCGCTGCCGGGACCAGGCGATGACGAACCGCTCCCCGCGGCAACTGGTCCGGCCATCGTCGAGGCGGAAATCGTGGTCGAAGAACCGCTCGTCGAAGCATCGCCGGCCGTGGAAGACACTCCGCCACCGGCCGTGGAAACCGCTCCTGTCGAGCCGCCGACATTCGTCATGACCGAAGAAGAACCGGAACCTGCGCCGGTGCGCCCGCAGCCTTTCGATGCACCGATCGATTCGCGCCCGATCGTCGAGCAGGCCAGCAATGCCGTGGCGGTGTCCGCGCCGGTCGCCTCCACGACCGATACGCCACAGCCGACGCTGGTCGGCAAGGCCGTCGCCGGAGAGGAACCCCAGTGGTGGGCGCTGACCGCGGCGCTCGTGATCCTCTTCGTTTCGCTCGGTGTGAACCTTTACCTGGGTTGGGTCACGTGGGGCACGCGTCTCCGCTACCGCGAGTTGATTCGCCGCATGGATGTCCGTGCGAAGACAG
>JAHBXR010000040.1 GCA_019636335.1 Pirellulales bacterium | reverse complement strand
AAGCCAGCCGGTTAGGTGAATCAAACCAGGTGGGCAACGCAAACAGCAGGGAGACGATGGCAATCAGGCATAGTAAATCACCAAGCTGCCAACGTATCTCTTGGTTTGTGTTATTCGGCACGTTGCGGAGAGGTCGAAACACCCAGAGGGGCGTGGCAACGCCAACTAGCGCAAGCACGATCGCTGCTAGGCACCCCACTCGTCCCACGCATCACTCCCGCGATAGCAAAGGCGGGCGTTCGCTACTCCGCCTGGGCCAACTGCACCGGCACGTCGATCGTGCGCCCCTCGCGTATCACGGTAATCACGACCTGCTCTCCCGGCTTGTGGTTTTCGACCAGCGAGAGGAAATCGTCGGCCGCCGTGGCCTTCTGACCGTCGACCGCCACGATCACGTCGGCCGCGGCACGATCGAGCGACTCGAAGACAAAGGGCCCTTTTTTCGTACGAACGAGCTGCGGCCCACGCAATCCGGCACGTTCGGCGGGCCCCCCCTTGGTCAGTTCGGCGATGCGCAGCCCGTCGCGCGTCGCATAAACCGCCACGATGCCGATATCGGGACGCACCACGCGCCCCTGGCCGATCAACTGCGGCACGACGCGGGCAATCGAATTGACCGGAATGGCGAAGCCCACGCCGCTGCTCTGGCCGGTGCGGCTGGCAATGGCCGTGTTCATGCCGATCAGTCGTGCCCGGCTATCGAGCAAGGGCCCCCCCGAGTTGCCGGGGTTGATCGCCGCGTCGATCTGGATGATCGACTTCAGCGAACGGCTGCGCGAGACCGGCAACGTGCGATTCAAGCTCGAGATCACCCCGGTCGTCAGCGTGCGATCGAGCCCGAATGGATTGCCGATGGCGTAGACGTTCTGACCGACGCGCAGGCGGCTCGAATCGCCAAACGTCACGGGATGCAGCGACTCGGGGGGAGCCTCGATGCGGATCACCGCGATGTCGCTGTGCGGATCGGTACCGACGAGCTTGGCCTGGTACGACTTGCCGTCGTGCAGGGTTACGCTGATCTCGCGGGCTTCGGCCACGACGTGGCTGTTGGTGAGAATATGGCCGCGCAGATCGATTACCGAGCCACTGCCCGAACCTTCTGATTCGAGATCGACCGGGAAGAACGTATCGGGGCGCGACGTGCGCGTGCTGATGTTCACCACGCTCATGTTCATGCTCTCGTAAACGGCGACATTGACGCGTTCTTCGTGCGTCAGGTCGTCGTCCACGGTCGAGAGAGATCGAACGGTGGGAGACGCAGCGACCGGAGTCGAGGTGGGCAAGAGCGCGCCATTTTGTGACACCACCTGGGCGCCGAGTGGCGTGACGACGCCCCCTTGTGTCAACCACAAAGCGGCAATCGCGCCGCAAAAAGCAGAGACAGCACAACCGAGCACGTAGCCCTTCATCACAACCTCTCTCGCGACAAGGAGTATTCTCGCCGTGCGATCGTCGGCGTGAGCGCTCCATTCCCTAACGCGGTACGAACGGCACTGCCCGACCGATCGGCAAAAGCCTGTCGATTCGTTGTCTTCGCACCAGACGTAACCTCCTACAGTCTACCAATTTCACGCCAAATACCTAATGCCGAAACTCGCCCTGCTCCGATGACTTTAACCGACAGTTGCCACCACGGGTGACTCGGCGTATTCCTGCCTGTCGCGCACCCGTCTGTGTTCGCATAATCTGCCGCCTGTCCGCCGCACGACGCGGTGATCGCGGCCCCTTGCGTTACTTCCTTGGGAGGAAACCGGGAAATGAAACGCCGTCGCTTATTGCTTTCTCTCCTGTTGAGTTTCTCGCTCGGCTTCGGCCCGGCGAGCGCGTGCTCGAGCAAGGCCTCCGCCGCCGAGAATGCGAATCGCATTTCGAGCTGTATCACGTCGAGCGGGCTGGCCTGCCAGTCGCTGCTGCAGTGGGCCACCTTCGCCAGCAACGCCGCGGCCAAGTTCATCCAACGAGCCGAAGAAGAGGCCGCCTGCCGCGCCTCGATCCATCAACAGGCCGCCCAGCGTCCGCGCGAACCGCGCAGCATCGACGCGGTCGCGTACGGCTTGCCCTCGTGGGTAACGTTCGGACTCGTGCAGCCGCGCGTGGCCAAGGACGACGGCCTCCCCTGGGTCGGTCCCCTGTCGAACAACCCTGCTCGTTCCGCCGACCTGAGCTTTGCCTACGCGGCCCACTCCTGGCTGTCGATCGGCGAGCGCGAGGTCGACGATCGCGGTACGGGGGAGCAGATCGTCGCAGCGGCGGCCCGCAGCGCGCAGCGGGCCTGGACGCGCAACCTGTCGCGTCTGGCGGCCGATCCGCGCCACAGCACGGGCACCGAGGAAGTCGTGGCGATCAACTCGCAGCACGAGGGGCTCCAGCCGCAGCCCAAGGCCAAGGTGACCGATGAGCAGGTACTCCATTGGTTCGAGGAATACACCCTCGGCCACGAACTGATGCCGCGCGACATGATCACCGGTCTCGAGTCGCTGGCCCCCGCGCGTCGCCCGGCGGCAATTGCCTCGCTCGACGACGAAGTGGTGGCCGCGCTGACCGATGACGAAATCGCCAGCCGCGTCGAGATCGACGGCTTCGAAACCGTGCTGGACGGCCCCGGCCGCTATCTTTTCCTGCGAGATGCCTCCCGCTCGACCGCGGCAATCGAGCCGGGCCATGTGGCCGATATCGCCTGCCGCGACGATGCCGAGCTGGCGGCCAAGTCCCGCGAGCGCGAGAAGCGTGCGAATGCCCAGGCGTTGATCACGGCCGCCGCCAGCGCCATCAACCAGTACGGCACGACCCTGATCGGCCTTTCGCAACAGTTGCATGCCCTGGCCAATGACGTCGCGGAAGAACGCGAGGAGCAGCAGGTGCCCGTGCGTGTCGAGCGGCACGATGCGGCCGACGCCCGCGGCGACTACCGCGTGTGGAGCGGCTGCACGGAGTGGGACATCGAGGCGGGTGTCTCTTCGACCCCGTACCTCGGCCTCTAGCAGGCCGTGAAGTTTATCAACGGACTGCGAGCCCCATCTATCCGCTTCGAGGCCAACGCCACCGGAACGACGATTTCCCCCACGAGCCGTTCCTCCCCCCACACCGGATGGTCGATCCGGTGGCGTTGCTGACCGGCACGACCGGCACATCTGGCCCCCCCTTCTAAGGCAGCGCCAGGCCGGGGGGGCACTCGCCCTGGCCAGCGAAGCGTGGCGATTGCCGCGCCGGGGGCGAAAGTCGGGTTATAGCCCTGATTTACGGCCGATTTTTGTTGGCACTTCTTTTCGCGGCTGCCTAAAATAGCTGCTATCCGCCACGCTGGACACCATTCTCAGGCGGATCGTCGGCGTGGCCCGGGTCTCGCGCGGAACACGAGTAGCCCACGCGCCATCGCGCATCTAGTCAGTTGGGAGTTCAACCCATGCTCGCACGAATCACCTCGCGGCTGGCGCAAGTTGCGCTGGGCCTGGCAATTTTTGCCGTTGGCGAGGGTCATCTGATGATCGCACACGCGAAGGACTCGAGCCCGGCCACAGAGGCGGCCCGGCTCGCGACCTTCAAGTCGGCCGACGATCTAACCTACTTCGTCCTGAGTCTGTCGATTCCTGGTGCGACCATTCCCGCGCCGGCACACGACCTGGTCGTGCTCGTCGACACCTCGGCCAGTCAGAATGGCCCCTTCCGCGAGAAATCGCTGGCCGTGGTGCGATCCTTGACCGGCGCACTCGGCGAGCAAGATCGCGTGCGACTGTTCGCGGTCGATATCGATCCGGTAGCGCTTCACGAGGGATTCGTCTCCCCCGGCAGCGAAGAACTGACCAAGGCGGTCGCGGCGCTCGAGGCGCGCGTTCCGCTGGGAGCGACCGATCTCGTCGCTGCCCTTGAAGCGGCGCTGGCCAGCTTCGAGGGTAAGCCCTCCGCGCCGCGGGCGGTCCTCTACGTGGGAGACGGCATGAGCGCCGCCAACGTGCTGACACCGGCCGATTTCCAACCGATTGTCCAACAATTCGTCGCGCACCATGTGCCGGTGACGAACTTCGCGATTGGCCCGCGCACCGACAACCACACCTTGGCCGCACTGGCCAATCAGACCGGTGGCTTGCTGTCGATCGACAGCGACGAGGCCAGCGCGGAAGAAACCGCACGTCATCTGCTCGACGCCACGCGGGCGGTCGTGCTGTGGCCGAAGGTCGACGTGCTGCCTGGCGCCTTGGCCGATTCGTATCCCCGTCCGATTCCCCCCTTGCGGTCGGATCGCGATACGATCGTCTTCGGCGTGGGTAATCTGGCGGCCGAAACCGATCTTTCGCTGGCTGTCGGCGATGGCCGTACGACCCGCACGCTGACGTGGCACGTCGCCGGCAAGCCGAGCGAGGATGCCGGGTTCTTGCCGCGGCTCGTCGAGTTGGCCCGCCGCGATGGCGGCTTGACGATGCCCACGCTGGGCAGCGCCGGTCTGGCAGAAACCGCCCGGCTTTTGCAGCAGACGGCCAAGGATCTGACCCGGCTGGGCAATCAGGCTGTCGCCACGGGCAACGTGGCCCAGGCAAAGCTGCTGGCCGACGAGGCACGCCACATCGATCCCCAGAGCGAAGAAGCCGCCATTCTGTCGCGGGCCGTCGAGAAAGCGCAGGAAGGCTCGCCCGGCGAAGACACGCTACGTTTGGTGGCCGACCAAAATCCGGCTGCCGCGGAGCCGGGTTCGTCCTTGGCCGAGGCTCAGGCCACCGACGGGGAGTTCCTCAGCGATATCGAGCGCCGCAATCGCGTCTTTGCCGGTTACATGCAGACCGAGGTGCAAAACGCGATCAACCAGGCGCGTCAAATGATGAACGAGTCGCCCGACAGCGCGATCAACATGCTCAAGCTGGCGATGGAACGGGTGAAGTCGGCCGCCGAGCTCGATCCCGCGCTGCGGGGTCAACTCGAACGGCAGCTCGAAGCGGCCCTGCGCGAAGGGGCGCGCCGTTCGACGATCAAGCTGCAAGCAGACATCCAGCGGCAAGAAAGCGCCGCGGTCGCCGAAGAACGCCGCCGCGTGAACGCCGATCTGTTTCTCCGCCAGCAGAAGGTGGAGCAGCTCATCGCACGCTTCGATTCGCTGATGGACGAGGGACGCTTCCGCGATGCCCACGCCGTGGCCTCGATCGCGGCCGAGATCGATCCCAAGGGGGTCACGCCGGTCGTGGCGGTGAACTTTGCCGGCATGGTCGGCGCCGCGCAAGAGGCACTCGAGCTGCGTCTGCGTCGTCAGGTAGGCATCGTCGACGCCCTGGGCGCCGTCGAACGCTCGCACGTGCCAATCGCCGACGAGCCGCCGATCATCTATCCCGATCCTGAAGTGTGGGAACTGCTCAGCCAGCGTCGTAAGAAGTTCGCTTCGGTCGATCTCTCGAGCCAGAGCCCCACCGAAGAGCGAATTCAGAAGGCGCTCGACGAACCCACGACGATCGAGTTCGTCGATACCGAGCTTTCGACCGTGCTGCGGTTCCTCGAAGACCTGCACAAGATCCAGATCGTGATCGACAACCGCGCCTTGGAAGACGCCGGCGCGTCGAGCGATACACTCATCACGCAGGACCTGCGCGACATCAAACTGCGTTCGGCCTTGCGAATCATGCTCCGCGACCATGACCTGACGTGGCTCATCGACGACGAGGTGCTCATGATCACCTCGAACGATCGCGCCAGCGAGCGTCTCTCGACGAAGGTCTATCCCGTGGCCGATCTCGTGGTGCCCATCCAAAGCAATGCGGGGGGTGGTGCCGGCGGCGGCTTCGGCTTCGGCGGCTCCGGTGTCGGCGGCGGCATGGGGGGGGGCATGGGAGGCATGGGGGGCGGTGGCTTCGGCGGCGGCGGTGGCGGCTTCGGCGGCGGCGGCATGGGGGGTGGTTTTGGTGGCGGTCAGTTCAACGTGCCCGCCGGCCGCAATGTCGGCAGCGGCAATGGCCGCAACCTGTTCCCCTTCGGGATTCCACAAGGTGGCTTCCAGGCCTTTGCCGTGAAGGACAACCTCGAAAAGGCGCCCGCGCGTGACGCGGCCCCGGCCGAGCTCAAGCTCACCGCGGAACCGGCCCCGCAGCCCGCCAAGCCTGCTGCTCCTGCGGCGGCCCCGGTGAACGAGCCGGTCGAGCCGATCAAACTCGACATCCCGGCCGGCGCCGACGTGGAACAGGCCTGGAACGATTACTTCGCCAGCCATACGCCCGACGAGGCCGTGGTGCGTGAAACGGTGCGTCGTCTGAAAAAGGCGAAGCAGTATCAGCAAGTGATCGGGCTCGTGAAGGGAGCGCTCCGCAACCAGCAGCCGCAACCCTGGATGTACGAAGTGCTGGGCATTGCCCTGGTGGCCGAAGGCCGCAGCCGCAACGAGGTCGAGCGCTCGCTGATGTCGGCACTCGACTTCGCCAACGACGGTCTCGACGCGCTCTACGTCGCGGCCTTCATGGCCCAAAACGGTTTCGAGGCCCGGGCACTCAAGCTCTATCGCCAGATTTCGAAGCTCGATCCGTCGCGTCCCGAGCCCCTCGCTCTGGGACTCGCTCTGGCCGAAAAGCTCGATGACGTCCCGGCCCTGCAGTGGTCGACCGCGGGCATCCTGAGCCAGGCCTGGCCGAGCGAGCAGGCCGCGATCTGGGATCGCGCCTACCGCGTGGCCGAGGCGACGCTGGCTCGTCTCAAAGATGAGCAGCGTGTCGACGAAGCCGCCAGGTTCAAAGCCGAGCTGGATCGGGCCGTCAGTCGCGATTGCGTGGCGGTCGTCACTTGGACCGGGGACGCCGATATCGACATCCTCGTCGAAGAGCCGGCCGGCACGGTCTGCTCGTCGCGCAATCCGCGCACCACGTCGGGGGGCGTGATGGCGGGCGACCATTATCCGCGCGGTGGCGAAGAGTCGAGCGAAGCCTACAGCGAAAGCTACTCCTGCCCACAGGCCTTCAATGGCAAGTATCGCGTGCTCGTCCGCCGCGTGTGGGGCAAGCCGACCGCCGGCAAGGTGACGGTCGACCTCTACGTGAACTACGGCACCGACAAGGCCGAGCATCAGCGGAAACAAATCCCGCTGGGCGAAGAAGACGCCCTGGTCACCTTCGACGTGAAGGAGGGACGCCGTACCGAACCGCTCACCGACCAGCAGGTCGTGTTGGCCGCGCGGCAGCAAATGGCCGTCGGCCGCGAGGTGCTCGCGCAGCAACTCAATCAGCAGATCAACCAGCAGACCGATCTATCGTCGCTGGGTAGTCTCGGTTCGTCGCGCCAGCGAGCCTTTGTGAATGGCTTCAACCCGGTCCTGGGGGGCGCCGTCGGTTACCAGCCCGTAATCGTCACCCTGCCCGAAGGTGTGCAGTTGGTCGCCTCGGCAGTGATCTCGGCCGACCGGCGTTACGTGCGTTTCAACGGCACGCCGTTCTTCTCGGGCGTGGGCGAAGTGAACACCTTCAACTTCGTCACCGGCCAGAGTGGAACGAGCAACGGTGGTACGGGCGGCCAAGGCTTTGGCGGGGGTGGCGGCGCCGGTGGCTTCGGCGGCGGCGGTGGCCAATTCTAAGGAGGGGTCAGGGTCAGTAGGGCCCAAAGGCGCCCACTTACCACTGTCCACTACGAAGCACGTAGCGGCCCCGGATAGACGTCGAGATCGAGTTCCGAGAGGAGCCCCGCCTTCAAGCGTTCGATGGCGATGGCTCCCATCACGGCGTTGTCGGTGCAGAGTGCCATGGGCGCGATGAACAGGCGATGGCCGTGGCGTTTGGCCTCTTCTTCGAGCCGCGTCCGCAGGCGGCGGTTGGCGGCCACGCCCCCCCCGACGCACAGCGTGCCCAGGCCCGACTTGCGCAAGGCGAGGTTCGACTTGGCCACGAGCACGTCGACCACCGCCTCTTGAAAGCTGGCCGCGATGTCGGCCACTTGCCGCTCGCTCAGCACCGTGGGATCGACCGCCGCCGCGCCAGGCGGGGCGATCTGATAACGCACGGCGGTCTTCAGCCCGCTGAAGCTGAAGTCGAGCCGCGCGTCGTCGTGAAGAAACGACCGCGGGAAACGGTGCGCGTCGGCGCGTCCCTGCTCGGCGATACGCCCGATGGCTGGACCGCCGGGAAAAGGAAGCCCCAGCATGCTGGCCACCTTGTCGAAGGCCTCGCCCGCGGCATCGTCGATTGTCGTGCCGAGCAACTCGAAGTCGAGCGGCGTCTGGCAGCGGTAAAGGCTCGAGTGGCCGCCGCTGACCACCAGGCCGACGCAGGGAAAGACATCCTCCCCCGCGGCCAGTCGGCAGGCGTAAATGTGCGCCTGCAGGTGGTTGATGCCCACCAGGGGAATGCCGAGCGTCAAGGCGAGCGTCTTGGCGGCCGCTAGCCCCACCAGCAGCGAACCGGCCAGACCAGGGGTGTGTGCTACCGCCACCGCGTCGAGCTCGGTCAGGGAGACGCCTGCCGAACGGGTAACCTCGTCGATGACGGGCAAAATCCGCTCGACGTGCGCTCGCGACGCCAACTCGGGCACCACACCGCCAAAGCGTTCGTGCAAGCGTGCCTGCGACGCGACGACGGAGCCCAACACCTCGAGCCGATCGGTGATGATCGCGGCCGCGGTTTCGTCGCAGGTCGATTCGAGCGTCAGAATCTTCACGAGGGATGGTTCGACCGACGGCCGCTCGCCGGGGTTACTTCGACTGCTTGGCGAGCTCGGCCCGCAGATAATCGAGCGCCTTCGTCAATTGACGATCGACGAAGGCGGCCTTTTCCTTGTCCGCGGCGTCTTTGCCTTCGTCCTGCGGCTCTTCTTGCGCGGGAGCCTCGTCCGGGGCCTTCTCGGCGGGCTTTTCCTCCTCGGCAGGAGCGTCCTCGGGCTTCGCATCGTCGGCCGCGGCGCCCTCGTCCGACTTCTTCTCATCCTCCGGTTTCGCGCCTTCGTCGGCCGGCTGCTCCCCGGCGGCGGGTTGCGATTCCTCGGCTGGTTTCGCTTCTTCCGCCGGCTGCTCCTCGGCCTTTGCCTGTTCGGCGGAGGGCTTGCCCTTGGCATGCGCCACCAGAATATCGCGGTCGTGGCGATACTCGACCAGAGCGCGGGTCTCGGCCGAGTTGAGCTTCACCTCGAAGCCGTCATTGGGCATGACGCCCCACTCATCGTCCTCGTCATCGTCCGGGAAGCGATGGATCTTGTGTCCGTTGGGCCGCTGGTACGAGGCCGTGGTGAGCTTCAGCGCGCTGCGGCCTTCTTCCAGCTCGATCACGTTCTGCACGCTCCCCTTGCCCCAGGTACGCTCGCCGATCACGATCGCGCGGTCGTGGTCCTGCAGGCACGCCGCCACGATCTCGCTCGCGCTGGCGCTGTAGCTGTTGACCAGCACCACCATCGGAAAACCCTCGAACGTGCCGTCACGTTCGGCCTCCCAAGTGCGAGGTTTGCTGTTGCGCCCCTCGGTGCTGACGATCTTCCCTTCGGTAACGAACAGATCCGCGATTTCGATGGCGGCCGTCAACAAACCGCCCGGATTGAATCGCAGGTCGAGAATCAGCGCCTGCATGCCCTCGGATTTGAGATTCACCAAGGCCTGGCGCACATCGTCGGCCGTATCGCGGCTGAAGGCGGTGATGCGCAGATAACCGATCTTGTGCTCGCGATCGAGCATGAAGTCCCAGTGATCGTTGCTCTTGCGCAGGTCGCCGAGCACGGTTTCGACCTGGATCACCTCACGTTCGAGCTGGCTCGAGATGGGGCTGCTGCCGTCGGCGTGTTGATACTTGATCGTGACCTTGGTGCCGGCTTCTCCCTTGAGCTTCTCGACCGCCTTGTCGATGGTGATGCCGCGAGTCGATTCGCCGTTGATCTCGAGAATGCGATCGCCGGCCATCAGGCCTGCCTTATAGGCAGGGGTGCCCACCAGGGGACTCAAGACCTTGAGTTGCTCGCCGTCGAGCGTGATCTGGATGCCGATGCCGCCGAACGAGCTTTCGACCGTCGTGCGGAAGCGGCTCATGTCCTCTTGCGTGATGTAGCTCGAATAGGGATCGAGCTTCTCGAGAACGCCTTGAATCGCCGCTTCGAGCAACTCGCGGCGGCTGATGTCCTTCACGTAGTTGCGTTCGACCTGATCGAGCGTGTCGACGAGGACGGAGAGCAACTCGTAGTCGTCCTGGATCTCGCCCGGCTTCTTGGGGGCTTCCGTGGTCGACTTCTCCGAGACCTCGTCGGCCAACGTCGGCACGACGAGCCCCGTGGCCATGCCCCCACCAAGCGCAAGGATGAGCGAAAAAAGCCAAACCCTACGGTCCATCGTTTTGCACCTTAAGGGGGGAAGGCGAAAGGAGTTAAGCCAGCCGAATCCCAGGGCGGGTTACGTAAGCTGGTAAAGCAAGCGGGGTTACACCGAAAGTATAGGCACACGCTCTGCCAGCGGCAAGAAGACTTTGAGGGGCGGAATGCCTCCGGTCCGCCCGGCGCGCCGGCAGGACCGCCATCGGCGGAGAAACCCGCGGGCTATTTCGCCCGCCGCTTGCCGTTTCTCCGGGGGCGTTCGACCACCTCGTCCAACCGCATGTGATGAACCCAGGCCGGCGGCACGTTGGGCCAGATCCACTCGCGGCGGATTTCGTGCTTGCGCAACTTGTCGCGCAGCAGGCCGTGGATCGCCCGGAAGCGATCGCGGTCTTTGCCCTGTCCGACGAGCGCCCTCGCGGGACGCACCCCGGCGTACTCGAAGAACGACACGATGCCCCCCGGCTTACACAGGCGCTCGAAGGCGCCGAAGATCGTCTCGATCGTTGCCACGTCGAAATTGTTCAGCGGCAATCCCGACACGATCAAGTCGTACGGCACGTCCACCTGCAACTGCTCGACCGGGCTGTGAAACACCCGCACGGTCACGCCTGGCCGCCGGAACTTGCTGTCGTGGGCGATACGTCCGTTCAGAATCTCGACGAAGCGATCGTTCAACTCGACGAGATCGACGTGATCGCCGCGCGAGGTGCGTTTGACGATCGCCCGCGTGACGACCCCCGTTCCCGGTCCGACTTCGAGGATGCGTTTCTCACCAGGAATGGATCGGACATAGCGCGCGAGTGCGGCCGAAAGAAAACGACCCGAAGGAAGCACAGAACCGGTGTGGCGGAAATTCCGCCGTAGTTCTTGCCAGAAGATTTTGTGTTCGGCGATAGAGCGTCGCATCCGCACGAGTGTAGAGTACGCGCGGCCGCCTCAACAAGTATGGCCTCTGGGCCAACCACCCCCACCCGGAAGCGTGATAGCGAGGCGGTTCAAAAGTCGTACCACAATCCCCAGCCGAACTGTTCCTCGAACTGGTCGAAGAACTGGAACTGGGGACTCTTGCCATTCAGATACTGAAACCCCGTACGGAGCAGGGGACCGTTGTATCGACTGCGCCACATCCATCCGACCTGGGCCGTGAAGGTGCCGCTATAGTTCTGCTCCTGACGCAAGTAACCATTCACCGCCAGGAAAGGCGCCCCGCGGAAACCGGTCGCCTGGACGGGAGCGTACTCTGCTCCGACTTGAAATTCCCAAGGCCGCGCGCCGCCATCGGAATAGAACGCCCAGCCCGCTTCCCCATAGAGTCGAATGTTGGGGTTCGGCCGCAGGGCGAAGCCGAGCACGAGGGCATCGCGCACGTAGTTGATTCGCTCGGCGTCGGGATGGCGAGTCATATACTCGTCTCCCAGGTGCGAGCTGACATGGTAATAGGCGAACTTGGCTTCGATGCTACCGATGCCGAACGTCAACGGCACGCCCGCGCGGAAGTCCGCCGTGTCGAGGTCGCGGTTCTCATCCATGTTCAGCCGGGGAAAGGCGGCCCCCTCGACGTCGAGTTGCCATCCCTCGGGCTTGTAAGGGTCGGGCGTGCCGAAACGCAGGATGCCCACCCGGGCGCCAAGCGTCGAGTCGATGTACCAGGTGCCATGATCCTTGAAGAGCAGGCCACTGAGACGCGGCTCCTTGGGCCCCGCGAGATAGGAACGATAGATCAGCCCCTCGGGCAGTACCTGCCACATCCAGGGAGAATGCATCGGCGGATCGAAGGCCAGCGCCGCTTCCGTCGGCTGCCACACGCCTGGCGAACCCTCGTCAATAGAAAATGGCTCGTCGGCGACGAGAGTTGGATAGTCGTCGACGTAGTGGATCCGCTTCGCCTCCCCCGCCGCATGCGCGTGGGGTCCCCCCGCCGCGAAGAGCAGCCAACAACCGGCACCCGTGAGTAGGCAGACGAGCGATTTCACGACAGCACACGACTTCGAACGGGGCGGCGCGCAGGATCGCCAACACCGCCAAGGCAGCCTGGACTGGGGGGGCGGCGTAATGTAGTGCCATACCCCAGATTCGCAAAGGTCAGCCAGACGGGCAAAACGCCCTTCAACGCCCTTTTCAGCGAAGCGAGCGAGCGGCGGAAAGTCTTCCCGCACCTTCAAATCGCACTGCCAGCCGGGCTACGATACGGGCCGATCTTCCCTCCTCTCTTTGCCGTAAGGAATCGCCTCTCATGGTGTTGCTCGAATTCAGCATGTCGCCCTTGAACCAAGGGGACAGCGTGGGCGCCTACGTCGCCCGTAGCCTGGCTATCGTGACCAACTCGGGCCTCGACTACCGGTTGCACGCGATGGGCACGATCGTCGAAGGAGACATCGACCAGGTGCTGGGGGTCTTGAAGCAGTGTTACGAGGCGCTGGCCGCCGACTGCGATCGCATTACCTGCACGGCGAAGCTCGACTATCGCCGCGGCTACCGCGGGAGGCTCGAATCGAAAGTGGAAAGCGTCGAGCAACACCTGGGGCGCGAATTGAAGAAGCTATAGAGGTACCCCGTACCTGACGATCCATCGACTCGGCCATGTCGAACGATGTCAGGTACGGGGTACCTGACCTACGATGCAGGGCTATAATCGAATTGCCCGCCGTGGCCTGCCTGTCTCTCGCACCTGTCCCCCCTCGACGATGATTGCCAGCACGCTCCCCAGCCTGATTGCCGACCTGCGACGCGTCGTCGGCGACGATGGCGTGCTGGCGAACCATGCCGATCTTGTCGTCTATGAGTGCGACGGATTCGTGATCGAGAAGAACTGCCCCGACGTGGTGGTCTTTCCGCGCACCACGGAACAAGTGGCCGCCTGCGTCAAGCTGGCGATCGAGTACGACGTCCCCTATCTGCCCCGCGGCGCCGGCACCAGTCTGGCCGGCGGATGCCTGCCGGTGGGGGGTGGCGTGATGATCGTCCTCACTCGCATGCGCGAGATTCTCGAGATCAACGAGCGCGATCGCTACGCCCTGGTGCAGCCGGGGCTAGTCAACGTGTGGCTCACCAAGGCGCTCGCCGGCACCGGCTTCCACTACGCGCCCGATCCTTCGAGCCAGGGCGCCTGCACGATCGGCGGCAACGTGGCCACCAACTCGGGCGGACCACACACGCTCAAGTATGGCGTGACGGTAAACCATGTGCTGGGCATCGAAGCGGTCCTGGCCGATGGCTCGATCGTCGAGTTCGGCGGACCGGCCGAAGAGGCCACGGGGCTCGATCTCACCGGCGTGATCGTGGGCAGTGAGGGTACCCTAGCGATCGTCACCAAGGTTTGGGTGCGCATCACGCGCGATCCACAAGGCTGTCGCACGATGCTCGCCGTGTTCGATTCGGTCGACGATGCGACCAGCGCGATTAGCGCCATCATCGGGGCAGGTATCATCCCCGCGGCGCTCGAGATGATGGATCGGGGCATCATCGCCGCGGTGGAAGCAGCCTTCAAATTCGGCTTCCCACTCGATGCCGAGGCGGTGCTCCTGATCGAGGTCGATGGTCTGGAAGCGGGGCTCGACCAGCAGCGCGACCGGGTGATCGCCCTGTGCGAGCAGAACCATGCCCGCGAAGTCCGCCAGGCGCACACCCCCGCCGAGCGACAATTGCTGTGGAAGTGTCGCAAGCAGGCCTTTGGCGCCGTCGGCCGCTTGAGTCCCAGTTACTGCACGCAGGACGGCGTCGTGCCGCGCACGAAGCTGCCCCACATCCTGCGGCGCATTACCGAGATCGCCTCGCGCCACGACGTCCGCATCGTGAATGTTTTTCACGCCGGAGACGGCAATCTGCATCCGATCGTCCTCTTCGACGAGCGCGACCCGGAACAGACGCGCCGCGTGCTGGCGGCCAGTGGCGAGATTCTCGACGAGTGCATTGCCTGCGGCGGCAGCGTGACTGGCGAGCACGGCATCGGCGTCGAGAAGCTTGACTTCATGAACCGCCTCTTCACGGCCGACGACTTGCAGGCGATGCGGCGGCTGCGCGACGCCTTCAATCCCGAAGGTCGCTTGAGCCCACAAAAAATGCTGCCGGTGGCTGGGGCGTGCGGCATCGAACAAAAGGCTCCCGGCCGAAGGGCGGCCCTATGAGCGTCGCCACCGATGCGCTCCCCCTCGCGTCGACCGCCACGCCGTCGACGGTCGACGAGTTGGCCGAGATCGTGCGGGAGGCGCACGGCACGGAGACCCCCGTCTATCCCTTGGGAGGCAAAACCGCCTTGCGCTATGGCCTGCCGGCCAGGCGTTCTGGCATCGGCTTGGAGCTCGCCGGACTGACACGCGTGATCGACTATCCCGCGCGCGACATGACCATCACGGTCGAAGCAGGCATCACGATGCGGGCACTCGCCGAGACGATGGCCGCCGAGCGGCAGCGATTGCCGATCGATGCGCCCCAGGCCGAGCACGCCACGCTGGGCGGAATGCTGGCCACCAACTGGAGCGGCGCGCTGCGCTACGGTCACGGCACGCTGCGCGATTATGTGATCGGCATTTCGGCGGTCGATGGGCGCGGCACGGCCTTCAAAGGGGGCGGCCGCGTGGTCAAGAATGTCGCCGGCTACGACTTCTGCAAGCTGCTCACCGGTTCGCTGGGCACGCTGGCGGTCATCACGCAGGTCACGCTGAAAGTAAAGCCCATCCCCGCAGCGATGGGCTACATTGCGTGCGATGTGCCGAGCTTCGCCCAGGCCGAGACGATGCTCGCGCGGCTGGTCCACTCGCAGACGGCCCCCGTCTCGGTCGAGTTGCTGGCCGGCGAACCTTGGAAGAACGATCCGGCGCTTGGTCCGCTACGTAGTGGCAGCATCGCTCGGCTCGTCGTGGGCGTCGAAGGAACCGAAGTCGAAGTCGACTGGATGCTCGACCAACTGGCCGCCGAATGGCACGACCAGGGAGTGCGCGATCTTGCGCACGTCGAACGCAGCGCCGTCGCCGGCTTCGCCCAACGCCTCGTCGAGTTCCCGACCGATGGCGAGTCGGCGCTCGTGCTCAAGGCCCATATGGTACCGAGCGCGACGACGAAATTCTGCGAGGCATTGCTCGCCGCATTGCCCGGCGTCGATGTTCAAGCCCATGCCGGCAACGGCGCCGTGGTGGCACGCTGGCGCAAAATGCCGGAAAATGCCGCCCGGGCCGTGATCGGCCGCCTGCAACCGGTCGCCGGCGCCGGTCGTGGAAACATCGAAGTGCTTTCGTACGCCGACGGTATCGAACTTACGCGACAAGTAATCTGGGGGGGCACACGTAGCGACTATCGGCTCATGCAGTCGGTGAAGCAGGCGTTCGACCCGAAAGACATTCTCAACCCTGGCCGGTTTGTGTTTCCCACGACATGACGCAATCGAGCACCTCTGCCGAGCCGAACGCCTCTGCCGCTGCTCCCAGCGACGCAGCGCTCAATCCCGGCGCCGGCATCGACTATGGGCTGTTCCTCGATTGCGTACACTGCGGACTTTGCACATCAGCTTGCCCCACGTACGTCGAACTCGGCAACGAGAACGACAGTCCGCGCGGACGCATCTACCTAATGCGTTCGGTCACCGACGGACGGATACCGCTCTCCGATTCGGTCCGCCGGCACTTGGAACTATGCCTCGACTGCCGCGCGTGCGAGACCGCCTGCCCGTCGGGCGTGCAGTACGGCAAGCTGATCGAGCCGTTTCGCGTGGCCATGGAGCAGGCGTCCGATGGCCGGTCCAAGACGAACGACTGGTTCCATCGCTGGATCCTCTTCTCGCTGTTTCCGTTTCCCGAACGCATGCGCAAGGCCCTCGTGCCGGCCCGCCTCGCTCAACGCCTGGGTTTGCTGCCAGCGGCCGAAGCCTTGGGGCTCTTTCGCCTGCTGCCTCCGCGACTGCGGCAACTGGTCGCCATGTTGCCTCCGCCGGGACGCCGGGAGCCGGCGCTGCCCGAGTTGCTGCCCGCGGTCGGCCGGCGCCGCGCACGCGTCGCCTTGTTCACCGGCTGCGTGGCCGACGTGATGTTCCGGCACACACACTGGGCCACTGCTCGCGTGCTGCAACAAAACGGCTGCGACGTGATCGTGCCGCGCACTCAGGCCTGCTGTGGCGCGATTCACTTTCACGCCGGGCAGAGCGAGCCAGCCATGCATCTGGCCGATCGTAACATGACCGCCTTCGACGTCGACTCGCTCGACGCGGTGATCGTGAACGTGGCCGGGTGCGGCTCGATGCTGAAAGACTACGGGCATCACTGGAACGACGACCTGCAGCCCCGCCGCGAAAAGCTGGCGTCCAAGGTGCGCGACGTGAGCGAGTTTCTCGACGGCCTGGGATTCATTCCCCCCCAGGGCGAAATTCGCCGCCGCGCCACCTACCACGACGCTTGCCATCTGGCGCACGCGCAGAAGATCGTCGCGCCACCGCGCCGACTGCTCGCGCAAGTGCCGGGCCTGCAATTCGTCGATCTGCCCGAATCGGAGCTCTGCTGCGGCGCCGCCGGCACCTACAACCTGACCGAGCCCGAGATGGCCGGCCGCTTGAGTCGCCGCAAGCTCGACAACATCCGCCAGACCAAGGCCTCGATCGTGCTGACCGCGAATGCGGGCTGCCTGCTGCAGATCGCGCGCGAGGCCCGAGCACAGCATGAAAAACTCTGGATCGCGCATCCCATCGATCTGCTCGATCTCAGCTACCGGCACGAGCAGCCGCCGATCTGAGACTTGAATCTCGCTCGGCAGTTTTTTCAACGCAGGCGTCTTGATTAAGCAGCCGAGCGATCGGCGAAGAACTTGATCTCGAGCGAGAAGAGTCGCTCGATCAACTCGCGTGGCGATTGCGGCCGGCGCAAGGGTTCTTTGGCCATCAACTCGCGCACCAGGTGCGAGACCTCCAGCGGAATGGCCGGCACGAGTCGACGCAACTCCGGCGGCTCGGCCTGGCGATGGGCCTGCAGCAATTCGCCGATCTCGGTCGCCAGGAAGGGAAGCCTCCCGGAGAGAAGCTTGTAGAGCGTCACGCCCAGGCTGTACAGATCGCTGCGAATGTCGGGACGCAACGTCGATGTGACCATCTCCGGCGCCATGTATTCGGGCGTGCCAGTCACGCAACGATCGAGCGCCGACGTCTGTTCGTCGCGATGCCGGGCAAAGCCCAGGTCTAACAGCGTCACGTGCCCCTGGGCCGAAAGAAAGATGTTGCTCGGCTTGATGTCGGCGTGCATCCATCCCTTGGCGTGCAATGCGTCGAGCGCCTCGGCTACTTGCCGGGCAATCCAGAGCGTGGCCGCCACGCCCGGCCGGATGTCTCCCGCCAACAGTTCGGCCAGCGTCGAACCGACCAGCCAGGGCATCACGACATAGTAGGGCGCTCGACTGACGCGCGCCGCGAGAATCGGCACGAGGTGCGGGTGCGTGACCTGCCGGCCGACGTGCGCCTCGCGCTCGATCTCGGCAATCGCGCGGGCATCTTGTTCGAAGCGCGGCTCGAGCAGCTTCACGGCATAGCCCGGCGCCGTCTGCGTCGACTGGCCGGCGACCCGCGCCTGGTAGAAGGTCGTCACGTGCCCCTCGGCCACGCGCGACACCAGCTCCCAATCGTCGAGCCGAGTGCCCACGCCGGGTGCCGTCGGCAGAGCGGTAGCAGGCGCGAACGGTCGCGTGGACGTGGCCATGAAGTTTGGAAGCAAGCTGCGGCCGTGCCATGCCTGAGGTCGGGCGGGTACCGACGCCAGGACGACACGTGAGCGACGCTTGCCAGATGAGTTGCGGGACAGGGTCTAACGATTGTATCGACCGTAGCATCGCACGGGTTGAGGCGCGAGGCGCGCGCCCACCCCGCGCAACCCACCCGTCGGCCAAGTGGCAAAACCGATCGCCGCAAATACTTGCGGCCTGTTGGCGAGCCTCGTAGAATCGCACGATTACGCTACAAATCGAGCCGCTCGTGCAAGCGTTTTCGAAGTTTGTTCAAGTTTTGGGAGGTAGTTTCGATGTCGCGGTTCAAACTGTGGGGTGCGTCCCTGATTCTGTTGGGTGTGGTGGCTGCGTTCACGGGCTGCAAGAAGCCTGAAGGAACCGGCAGCACGGCCCCCCCCGCCACCGCTCCGGCCGCCGAGCCGGGTCCCGCTCCGTCGGGCACGACCGACGCTCCGTAGAGCTCGCCGTCGGCCTGCTCGTGGCCGTACTGCGGATTCTGCTTCTTGTGTAGGGAAGGCACATGCAGATGACTCGATCTTCGTGCGCTCGTGCCGGGCGTTTCGTCGCGCTCGGGCTGTTGGCCTGCCTGGCCGGTTGCACGGCCTCGACCGCGGATAAGCCAGGCGGAGCTGGGGCCGCGGCCGCCGGTGGTGGCCGCTACGTCCTGCTCATGAATGGCAACTCTCCCTTTTGGGATGCGGTGCGCGCGGGCATGGACAAGGCCGCGGCCGATCTGGGCGTGAACGCCGTCCTCGAAACGAACGACGCCACCCCCGCCGGGCAGATCGAAAAGCTGCGTCAGTTCGGCACGCAGGCCGATATCGTCGCCGTGGGCATCTCGGCCACCGACGCCGCCAACGTCGCCATCGCCGATCAGTTGCGCAAGCTGCGCGAAAAAGGGGTCGTCGTGCTGACGATCGACTCCGACCTCGACCGGCAGAAGTTTCGCGATGCTCGGGCCGCCTTCGTCGGCACCGACAACCTGGCGGGCGGTCGTGAGTTGGGCATTGCCGCCAAGGGATTGCGCCCCGACGGCGGAGCGTTCGTGCAGTTCGTCGGACGCACGGGCGCGCAGAACGCTATCGAGCGCATGGACGGCTTCGTGCAGGGTGCGGGCGAGAAGTTCAAAGAGCTCGATCGCATGGGGGATGAAAACGATCGGACCCGTGCCCGCGACAACGTGCGCAATGCGATTCGCAATCATCCCGACGTGAATACGCTGGTGGGCATCTGGTCGTACAACGCACCGGCCATCGCCGACGTCGTGCGCGAGCTCGGCAAGCGCCAGGAGATGACGATCGTCGCCTTCGATGCCGAACCGAATGCCATCGAACAGATGGGTACCGGCGATATCGACGCCATGATCGTGCAGAACCCCTTCGAGATGGGGTACCAGGGCATTCGCCTGATGCAGGCCCTGGTCAACGACGACCAGGCCGCCGTGGCCGAGATGCTGCCCAACTTCGGCCAGCCCGAGGGTGACATCATCGACACCGGTTTGAAGGTGGTCGTGCCGGATGAAGGTTCGCCCCTCGAGCCCGAGCAATTCAGCGGCAAGACCGAGTATCTGAAGCTGAGCGACTTCAAGGCCTGGCTGGCGAAGTACGGACTGACCGGGTCATGAACCAGGGGACGCGCGGCTGGCGACGCATCTTCGAGCGTGGCGAATGGGGCCTGCTGGTCGCCATTCTCTTCGTGCTCGTGTTGACCGAACGTCTCGACCCGCTGCACATCTACAGCCGCCAGCCGTGGGACAGCTTCGTCGACGTGGTGCGGCAGATGTCGATGCTGGGGATCTTCGCCCTGGGTAGCGCGATCGTCATCATCGCCGGCGGCATCGATCTTTCGAGCGGCTCGGTGATCGCCTTCAGCGGCACCGTCTGCGCCACGGTGATGCTGATCCTCGCTCCCGAGGCGATGCGCGACGCGCAACCCGTCGGCGCCGGCGTCATCACGGTCGCCATGCTTGCCACGTTGGCCGTCGGCTTTCTCATCGGCACGCTGCACACGTGGCTCATCACCATCGTAGGCTTGCCTCCCTTTGTCGCCACGCTGGCCACGCTGGTCGGCTTGCGCAGCTTTGGCCGCTCGCTGGTCGAAAACGTCACGGCCGAAATGCTCGGCGGCAAGAGCACGCAGATTCAGATCTACGATACGTCGTTCCGCTATCTCGCTACCAGCGTCTGGATTCCCGCAGTGCTGTTCGCGCTGCTGGCCATCGCGATGTGGATCCTGCTCAACTCGACCGTCGTCGGCCGGCACCTCTACGCGCTGGGGGGCAACGAAGAGGCAGCCCGGCTGAGCGGCATCCGCACCGATCGGTTGAAGTGGCTGGCCTATTGCCTGGGGGCGATGACCGCCTCGCTGGCCGGCATGCTCTACATCGGCGACCAGAGCGTGGCCGACCCGCAGACGCTGGGGCGCGGCTACGAACTGAACGCCATCGCCGCCGCCGTGGTGGGTGGCTGCAGCCTGCAAGGGGGCGTCGGCACCGTGCCCGGCGTGGTGCTGGGCGTGACGTTCCTGCGCGTGGTGATCGACGCCGTCTCGAAGCTCATCAAGACCGGCGCCGACGTGTACGAAGGGTTGATCGTCGGCATCCTCGTCGTCCTGGCCGTGGCGTTCAACGAGCTGCGTCAGTCGCGCGCCGCACGGCGGCACTTCTTCGCCGGGGCACTCGGCTCGCTGGCCGGCCTGGCGCTCATCCTGTTCGTCGCCGTGCAGACGGCGATCGCGTTTGGGCCGACGAGCCGGCTGGGCACGGTCCGTCTGGGGGCGATCGCCGGGGGGATCGCGCTCGTCTTGCTCGGGGGCATCAAGTTGTGGGAGCGTCGCGCCGCGCGGGCGCCCGCCGTCGGCAACGAATAACACTTAGCTGCCCCTCTCGCGTTCGGAACGCCGCCGTGGCCGACACGCCCATCATCTCGATCCGCCACGTGACGAAGCGCTATCCCGGCGTCGTCGCGCTCGACGATGTCTCGCTCGACATCCGCGCGGGCGAACTGCACGCCATCGTGGGGGAAAACGGCGCCGGCAAGAGCACGCTGATGAAGATCCTGGCCGGCATCGTGCCGAACTTCGAGGGGGAGATTGCCATCCAAGGCACGCCCGCGCAGTTTCGTGGCACGCGCGACGCCGAGCAGGCGGGGATCGCCATCGTGCATCAGGAGTTGAACCAGGTAGCGCAGCTCTCGGCGGCGGCCAATATCTTCTTGGGGCGCGAGCTGCGCCGCGGACTGGGCCTGCTCGACCACCGGGCCATGCGCAAGAAGGCCGGCGCGCTGCTGGCCGAGCTCGAGTGCCACGTCTCGCCCGACGCCCTGGTGAGCACGCTCCGCGTGGGCGATCAGCAGCTCGTCGAAATCGCCAAGGCGCTCGCCCTGCGGTCGGCCGTGCTGATCATGGACGAGCCCACGAGCGCCCTGACCGAGAGCGAAGTCGCGCGGCTCGACCGCGTCATCGCGCGGCTGCGGCAGCGCGGCGTGACGATCCTGTACATCTCGCACAAGATGGACGAAGTCTTCCGCCTGGCCGATCGCATCACGGTGCTGCGCGACGGCCGGCTGGTCGAAACGGTCGAGCGTGCCCACGCCTCGCCGCGGCAAATCACGCACCTGATGGTGGGACGCGAGATCGAGGGGACCCATTTCGAGCCGCGTCAGACGGGCGATGTCGTGCTCGAAGTCGATCGCTTGTCGCTCGCCTGGCCGGGGCATGCCCGCGGCTGGCGCCTGCGCGACATCCGCTTCAAGCTGCACCGCGGCGAGATCCTGGGCATCGCCGGCTTGATGGGGGCCGGGCGGACCGAGTTGCTCGAATGCCTCTTCGGCGCGGCCCCCTTGCCGTTCGCAGGACGCGTGCTGCTCGAAGACCGCGTCGTGCGCTTCGCCCATCCGCGCGAGGCGCGTCAGGCGGGCATCGCGCTCGTGACCGAAGATCGCAAGCGGCTGGGGCTCTTTCCACAACTCTCCGTCGGCGCGAACACCACGATCTGCACCTTGGGAGACGCCACGCAGCTCGGCCTCGTGCGCCGCTCGCGCGAACGGCAGATGGCCACCCAAACCGTCTCCGAGCTGGGCGTGAAGAGCGCCGGCATCGAGGCCCCCATCACCAGCCTCAGCGGGGGCAATCAACAGAAGACGATCATCGGACGCTGGCTTCTCACGCGCCCCAAGGTGTTGCTGCTCGACGACCCCACGCGCGGCATCGACGTCGGCGCCAAGGCAGAGCTCTATCGCCTGATGGATCGCCTCTGCCGCAAAGGGCTGGGCATCATCGTCACCTCGAGCGAGCTGCCCGAGCTGCTCACGGTGAGCGACCGCATCCTGGTGCTCTGCGAAGGCCGCCTGACCGCCGAATTCGATCGCACCAATGCCACGGAAGAACGGATCGTCGAAGCGGCCACCCTCGGCGCCGCGGCTGAAGCCGCAAAGTAGGTCAGGTACTCCGTACCTGACAATCATTCGAGTCCGCCATGTCGAACAGTGTCAGGTACAGGGTACCTGACCTACTTCGAAACCATTAGCTTCCCACATAGCGAGCATAGAGCGTGCGGGCCGTGGCCACGTCGTCGGTGCCGCCGATGATGGCTCGCCCGTCGGGGAAGACTGTTAGCACGTTCTCTCCCACTTCGAGCCGCAGTAAGAAGGGGTTCCGTTCGATGCGGCCCGTGCCGGCAAGCTTTTTTGCCAACGACTCCAGATCGAGCTGGTGTCCGCGCGAAGGCGGAGCAAGTTGCACCGCGTTGCGACCGCAGAGGATGGCCGACTGGCTGCCGCGTTCTCCTTCGAGCCAGGGAAATTCGCCCTTGTGGCACGTGGGGCAATCGCCGCGCTCACGCAGCGAGGCGACCTTTACCTGTCGCAGGTGATTGTCCCACAACTCAAAGACCATCAGCGTGCGATTCACGGCCTCGCGATGGCCGCTCAAGATCTTGATCGCTTCGAGCGATTCGATCGAGGCAATCACGTTGACGATCGGCCCCAGGATGCCGGCCGTGTCGCACGTGGGGGTGGTGCCCGGGGGGGGCGTTTCCTGCATCAGGCAGCGCAGGCACGGGGTGTCGTGCGGCAGGATGGTCATCGTCTGCCCTTCGGCGGCGATGCAACCGCCGTAGACCCAGGGCAGATCGTGCTTCACACAGTAGTCATTGACCAGGAACCGGGTCTCGAAGTTGTCGGTGCCATCGACGATCACGCCCACGCCGTCGGCCAACTCGGCGATGTTCGCGGCCTCGATGTCGGCGACGATCGGCTCGACGGTGATCTCCGAATTGACACGGCGCAACTTCTCGGCCGCGGCCACGGCCTTCGGCATCCGCCGGCGGACATCCTCTTCGTCAAAGAGCACCTGCCGCTGCAAGTTGTTCAGCTCGACAAAGTCACGATCCACGATCCGCACCTGCCCCACCCCGGCGCGGACGAGCGTCTGAGCAATGACTGTCCCGAGCGCCCCGCAGCCACACACCAGCGCCCGCGAGGCGAGCAACCGTTCCTGTCCCTCGTGCCCGAAGTCGGGAAAGAGGATCTGGCGGTGATAGCGGGCGAGGGCGATTGGTGAATCGGAGTTGGAGTTTGATTGGGCTGAGTCCTTCATCACTGGGTGATTCTAGCGGAAAATGCTATGACGCGCAGGAACCGAACTGGGATGGGCGTCTCATCTCAGGCACTCAGTCCACCGGTCTCTCTACCTTCTATCGGTCATTGCGACTATTCCACGTGTACTTGATGGGGTTGGAAGCGCCGCGCTTTCTGAATTCGTCTGGAACCCTTTTTCCAACATACAATTGCATCATCTCTACGGGCGCTTCTTTGCCGATGAAGCCGAGTCGATCAGTTGCCACGTCAACGTCTGAAAAGCCTGGAAAGTTCGCTGCAGTGGCGGCCAGCCACCGCTCCGCCACAAAGGCCCCCACAATTAATCCCTGCTTCGTTGCAAGAATCACGTCAGCTTGAGCAGCCTTTCGGCTGCTTATCTTCCAGGCGAAGCGAACTGCGTCATATAGAGGTCGCTCAGACGCGGTTCGATTTACACTAATAAGGATTGCCTTGTGGTGAAAAACTGCTGGCTTGGCTGAATATCGGTTAATAATTTCCTCGGCATGCATGGTGCCGTAGTCGCCGCCAGCTCCTCCCACAATGTTGGTTAACCCTGGATACGCGTCGATCAAAGCGGCTTCCACCTCGAAAGCAGTCTTGTCATCCATACCATGACGATGAATTACGTGGGCCACCTCGAAACCTGCCAGGCGAATCTCATAGATGCGTTTGATCTTGCTTTCGAGGTCATCACCGACAGTTCCTTTCTCTCCGCGGATATGCGCGAAAACTCGGTTGCCCTGCCCCTTCCCCACGTAGAAAGTCTCGCCGTTGCGCGGATCGATTAGTCGATAGACATATGTCTTAAGCTTTTCGACTACTCCAGGAGGAAACGCATCATGCTGATGACCAGTCATTCGGGCGCCTCGCACGAGTGGAACTCGAAGTGAGTTGCGGATTTGAAAAAGCAGCGACCTTCGCAAATTCCGGGGAACGGCGTAGTGGTGAGCGTCAGTCGACCGAACTGCTGAAGATAGAGGGCCGCGCGGTTCGTGACCTGCACGTTGCGCCCCTTCAGCAGTTCCGACAGAAGTCGGTATCAAGCACCGCTCGATCCATTGGAGTCTACCCGGAGCTTTTGCCTGGAGCGCGTACGATAGACGTCGTCCATGATTTGGTCGACGAGTTCCGGCTCGTCCGACATGAGTCCCATAAGATCGCCCGCCACGGCGGTTGGCGCCACAGGCGTCTGCTCGACCAGCGAGCGCAGCAACTCGGGGACCGTGCAGCGTCGCTCGGCCGCTAATTGCTCGGCCCGGGCGAAGGTAGCGGCGTCGAGTTGGATGGCGGGACTGGTCATGTGGAGTGCTCGTGAAATTGCTCTGTTGCAATTCTACCACGGCGTGCTGGCGGAGGGTAAACACCCGGTGAAATCTCACTCCGTTGTGAGCATAGCACCGAAGCGAGAACAACTTGCACTAAGAAGTGTCACGCACGGGTGCGTGACCTACGCGATGTTGTTGTGTCCGCACCGAGTTATTGTCAGGTACGGGTACCTGACCTGAATGGCACTTCCTGAGTTCGTAACTGATTTACAACAATGAACTTCGTCGTGCCATCGTGATTGGCTTTCAACGAGTTGCTGTCGGAGCGTAAATCAGCGACGCCCGGCGAATCGTGGGGCGATCGTCGCATACTCTGAATCGTACACCCTCACCAACGCAAGCTGCCACCGTGGTGACAGCATAGCTTACGCCTTTGTCCTCTGGAGTTTAACGCTTCAGGAAGTGCCATTCGTACCTGACCTACAAAGAGCAAGCAAGCGGTGCTACACAGCAATCGAGCGGGCGGTACTAGACTAGTTCTTTTCTGCACCTTCGCCGCCGCGGGCTAGATACCGGCGGAGGTATCTGGCGCGCTCGATGTTGCGGTCGGCGGTGTCGAGCTCGCTGCCGCTGAGCTTTTGCAGATGGGCCGGTTGCGTGTGGATGAACATCCGGTTCACGTCCGGGATTTCGAGATCCTTGATCAGCCCCAGGTTCACCCCCATGCGGACGCTGCTGAGCAGGTGCATCGTCTCTTCCGAGCTGATCGTCTGCGCGCTGCGCAGCGTGCCGTAGGCGCGGCTTACACGGTCGTGCAGGTTGTCGCGGCTCTCGCGCACCAGGGCCTCGCGGGCCTGGCGCTCGTAGTCGACGATCACCGGCACCACGTCCCCCACGTGCTTCACCAGCACTTCCTCCGAGCGGCCGAGCGTGATCTGGTTGCTGATCTGGTAGAAGTCACCCATCGCCTGGCTCCCTTCGCCGTACAGGCCGCGCACGGCAAGGTGGATCTTCTGCAGCGAGCGGAAGACCTTGTCGATCTGCCGCGTCATGACCAGGGCCGGCAAGTGGAGCATGACGCTGACCCGCATGCCGGTGCCGACGTTCGTGGGGCAGGCGGTGAGGTAGCCCAGCTTGTTGTGGAAGGCGTAGGTGACGCGTTCCTCGATCTGATCGTCGATGCGATTGATCTGCTGCCACGCCCCGTCCAGGTCGAAGCCCGAGTGCATCACCTGGATGCGGAGGTGGTCCTCCTCGTTCAGCATCAGGCTGACCTGCTCGCCGCTGTCGATCGCGACGCCGCGGGCGCCGTCCGATTCGGCATGCTCGCGGCTGATGAGCTGGCGTTCGACGAGGAACTGCCGGTCCACGCCTTCGAGCGTGCTGACGTCGACGTAGTGGAGCTTGCGTTCCCAATCGATTTGCAGGATGCGCTCGCGCAGGGTCTGCTCGATCTGGGCGCGGTCGCTGGTCGAGGCGCGGCTGATGAAAGGAAACTCCGCCAGGTTGCGCGCCAGCCGGATGCGGCTGCTCATGACGATATCGGACTGCGGGCCCGAGCCACGCAGCCATTCGCCGATCGATTGCATCAGTTCGTTGATTTCCACGTCGCGGGCTACTCGCGTTCTTCGATGCGGCGGATCTCGTCTCGTAGTTTCGACGCGCGTTCGTAGTTCTCTTCGGACACGGCCGCCTTCATCTCGCGCCGCAGCCGGATCAACTCGGTCTTGAAATCGGTGTCGTGCGGCGAGTGGCGCGGACGCTTGCCGGTATGCTCGGTCTCGCCGTGGATGTTCAACAGCAGGGGCTCGAGATCCTTGCCGAAGAAGACGTAATCGTGTGGGCAGCCGAGGCGTCCCTTGTTGCGGAAGTCGAAGAACGAGATGCCGCACACGGGACAGGTTCGCTGATCGAGGCGCGACAGTTCCTCGGCCGTCTGGCCCACTTGCATCTGCTGCGCGAGCGCCCCGGCGAGGCTGCTGAGCGGAGCTTCTTCGCTCCCCCCGTCCGAACTGGTAAGGTACTCGCGCGCGTGATCTTCGCACAGGTGAAGCTCCTCGGGCTTGCCGCCCGAGAGCTCGGTAATGTGGAAGGTAGCGTTCTTATCGCACTTCTGACATTTCATCGACGCGCGATCAGCTTGGGGTGACGGTGGTTGCGGACACGACGGCGCAAGACAGGTGCAACAAACGGCGCTCGACTGCACGCAAGTTGTTAGCTGACAATGGGATTCTAGCTAGGCGCGGTAGGGTGTCAAGCTGAGCTGGGGGGGCGCGGCGAGACGGGGGGTGGCGTTGCCGATAGGGGCCGTCGGGTGCAAGTGAAGCGGAGGGATTATCGAGCCGGCTAAGCTGGGCGTCGAGTCCGACGAGCGGGCCAGGGCCGGTTGGTGCCGCGAGACGCTTATTGGTAAGCTGGTGCCGCGATCGAGCTGGTCGAGCGTGCCGGCGCGAACCCCGATCTACGGCCCAGTGACCTATCCCACATGGCTGCACCCAGCGAGCGACATTTTCCGGACCGGCAGACGTTTCGGGCGCTGGCCGCCGATCACGACCTGGTGCCGGTCTATCGGCGGCTGATCGGCGACACGCTGACGCCGGTGACCGCCTTTCAAAAGATCGACGCCGGCGCCTGCGGCTGCCTGTTCGAAAGCGTCATCGGCGGCGAGAAAGTGGGGCGCTACAGCTTCGTCGCGGCCGATCCCTTTCTGCAGATCGAGGCCAGCGGCTCGACCGTCACCGTGACCGACGGCCGGTTGGAAGAGACGTTCGAGGCGGCCGATCCCCTGGCCGAGCTCGAGCGACGCGTCGAAGCGTTGCGTGCCGCGACCTTGCCCGAGCTGCCCCCCTTCTGCAGCGGCGCCGTCGGCTACGCCGGATACGACACGGTGCGCTATACGGAACGGCTGCCGAACGCGCCGCACGACGATCGCAAGTTGCCCGACTTGGCGTTTGCCTTCTACGATCACATGGTGATCTTCGACCACGTGCAGAAGACGATCGTCGTGGTCTTTATGGCGCGAGTGGATCGCCAGAAGCCTGCGGACGAAGCCCCGTATGTGGAGGCCTGCCGGCGGATCGACGAACTGGTCGAACGGCTCTCCGATCCGCAGATCGAGCTGCAGCCGAGCGACATCAGCACGCAGGGTACCCCGACGATCGCCTACCAGTCGAACTTCCGCCAGGAAGACTTCGAAGCGGCGGTGCGGCAGTGCGTCGAATACATCCGCGCGGGGGACATCTTCCAAGTCGTGATCAGCCAGCGTCTCGAAGTGGAGATCTCCGCGCCACCGTTCGAGATTTATCGCACGCTGCGCATCGTGAACCCCAGTCCCTTCATGTTCTATGTGCGCACGCCGAGCGTGACGCTGGTCGGCAGCTCGCCCGAGGTGATGGTCCGCGTCGTCGACAGCAAGGTCACCGTGCGGCCACTTGCCGGCACGCGACGGCGAGGCGCTACGGACGAGGAAGACAAGCGACTGGCGACCGAACTGTTGGCCGATCCCAAGGAACGTGCCGAGCACGTGATGCTGGTGGACCTCGGTCGCAACGACGTGGGACGTGTGGCGCGGTACGGCTCGGTCGAGCTCACCGATGTGATGACGATCGAGCGTTACAGCCACGTGATGCACATCTCGTCGAACGTCGACGGCAAGCTGGCCGAGGGGCTGAATGCGTTTGATGCACTGCGGGCATGCCTGCCGGCGGGAACGGTCTCGGGCGCGCCCAAGGTGCGGGCCATGGAGATCA
The DNA here is from genome assembly GCA_019636335.1 of Pirellulales bacterium. Lineage (NCBI taxonomy): Bacteria > Pseudomonadati > Planctomycetota > Planctomycetia > Pirellulales > Pirellulales bacterium. The sequence goes on along the minus strand of JAHBXR010000040.1, from coordinate 6,604 downwards.
TCGACGAGCTCGAGCCCCATCGCCGCGGACCGTACGCCGGGGCGGTGGGCTACTTCGACTTCCGCGGCAATATGGACACCTGCATTGCGCTGCGCACGATCGTCGTGCAGGGTCAGAAGGCCTACGTGCAGGCCGGGGCCGGCATCGTGGCCGACAGCGTGCCGGCGGAAGAATATCAAGAGACGCTCAACAAAGCCCGCGGCAGCTTGAAGGCGATCGAGATCACGGAAGCGCGGCTGGCAGGATGAGGCGAGGAAGGCGTGCAGCCTCAGGAAACGTTGCCTCCGAAACACCATCGAAGTAGTATTCCGACATGGGAAAGCAAATCGATCTTTCGAGCGAATTGGTGGATGACGCTGCGTCGATCGGCAGCATGACCAATCGTTCGATCGGCGATCAAATTGAGTATTGGGCCATGCTCGGCCGCTCAATTGAACCATTCATCGAAGGCCAATCTCTACGGCGACTACATGAACAAGGTGCAACGATACTGCTGTCGGAGCTTCTCGGAAGCGTCGACTCGGACGAAGGTCGCCAGCGAGTATTCGAGTATTTAAAGTCTCGTCCATTTCCTCATTTCAAGCAGCACCCGGACTCACCTGACCTGTTGATTCGTATCGATGCCGACGGGACGGAAACCATTGGCCGCTTCATAGGCCGTCACTTCGAGCCGGCTGCATAAAGATGGCCCTTGCCGCATTTGATCGGCGGCCTATGATCGTTGCGATCGCAGGGCCCAACGGAGCCGGCAAGACTTCGTTCTACCTCGCGCACCTGGCAGACAGCGGACTGCCGTTCATCAACGCCGATGAATTGGCGATCGCCTCCGGTGTCGATCCCTACATCGCTGCCGCGATGGCCGAGGAACTTCGCAAGAACCACCTCGAGCAAGGCTGGAGCTTCGCCTTTGAAACGGTCTTCTCAGACCCACTCGGTGAAAAGATTCGTTTCCTGGAAAGGGCGGTACAGCGTGGTTATGAAGTCGTCTTGTGCTTCATCGCTCTACCCAATGTCGATACGTCCATGGAACGTGTCGCCATTCGCGTCCTCCAAGGTGGCCATGACGTTCCTGACGACAAGTTAATAGCGAGGTTCCCTCGGACATTCGCCAACCTTCGATCCGCAATTCAACATCTGCCACACGTCCTGATTTTCGACAACAGCAATCTGAACCAGCCTTATTGCTTGGTGGCACAATTTGAGCGTGGCAAGCTCCAAGGGGATCGATCCACCATTCCGGCATGGCTTGATTCGCACCTTCAAACGCCACGATGAGTGAGTCGTTGCGCCGAGCTTTCGCAGCACCACTGGCTTGCAAATCATCCCATCCGCTACGCTAGTCGCCTGTCCCTTCACCCTCAGGCCGTTTGCTCATGCGTATCGAAGCGATCGAACTCTATCACGTGCGGATGCCGCTGATCTCACCGTGGCGCACCGCCTATGGCGAAGACGCCGCGGCCGAGTCGGTGTTGGTGCGGATGGAAAGTGGCGGCCTCGAAGGCTGGGGCGAAAGCTGCCCGCTGGCGGCCCCCTGCTACAGCCCCGAGTGGGCCGGGGGCGTGTTTGCCACGTTGGCGCGGTGGATGGGACCTGCCGTCGTCGGCGAGGCGATCGGCAGCGGCCAGGAACTGCAGCAGGCGCTGGCCCACTTCAAGGGAAACTCGTTTGCCAAAGCAGCGCTCGACAATGCCTGGTGGGATCTCGAAGCGCGCCGTCAGGGGAAGCCGCTCCATCGACTGATCGGCGCCAAGCGCGATACCGTGCCGGTGGGGGCGGACTTCGGCGTGATGGATTCGATCGATGAATTGCTCGTGGCGATCGGCCGCGCCGTCGAGGCCGGCTTCCCTCGCGTCAAACTAAAGTTCCGGCCGGGCTGGGATCTGAACATGCTCCGCGCCGTGCGGCAGGAGTTTCCCACTCAGAAGTTTCACATCGACTGTAACAGCGCGTACCGTTTCGGCGACATCGAACTGCTCTGCCGGCTCGACGACTTCCACCTCGAGATGATCGAGCAGCCGCTGGCCTACGATGATCTGATCGATCATGCCCGGCTGCAGTCGACCATTCGCACCGCCATCTGTCTGGATGAAAGCATCTCTTCGGTGGAACGGGCCGAACAGGCGCTCGACTTGGGAAGCTGCCGCTACGTGAACATCAAGCCGGGACGCGTCGGCGGCCTGACCAACGCCATCGCCATTCACGACGCCTGTCAGGAGGCGGGCGTCCCCTGCTGGGTCGGGGGCATGCTCGAATCGGCCATCGGAGCGCAGCTCTGCGTCGCGCTGGCCATGCTCGACAACTTTACTTATCCGGCCGATATCTTTCCGTCGGCGCGTTTCTATCGCGAGGATCTGGGCCTGCCGTCGATCGAACTCGCCTCCGGCCCGGAAGGCGTGCCGCACGTGAGCGCCTCGCACGAACCCGGCGTGGGGGCCGCGCCCGACCCGGAACGCCTGGCGGCGATGACCGTACAGAGCGTGCGCATCGAGCCGGGCACGTGGCCGTAGACGATCGTTCCCGTCGCCGCGACGAAATTGCTTCAATATTGTTGATCTTCGTGCGAAGATGTCTGTAACCGGCCCCCTTTTGCCCCTGTTGGGAGACTTCGCCATGCTGCAACAAGTCGTGACCACGTTGACACAGGATCAGGGCATTTTGTTGGGGGCGATCCTGGGCACACTCGGCATCCTGGGCGGAACGGTCATCGCCACGGCCGCCGTCGTCTCGCAAGCTTGGCGCCGGGCGCGACAGACCGAAGACATCAATGCCCTGAAACACGCCATGATCGAGCGCGGCATGTCGGCCAACGAGATCGCGACCGTCATTCGGGCGACGCCCAAACGTGGATTCAACTTTTCTTTCGATCCGCGCCACGGGCACAAGTGCGAGCACGCCGCCGCCTGTTAGGCTCGACGCGAGGCAATCACTCGATTGGACACTCGCACTTACGTAGCGTCCGAACGTTGATGGCGCACCGCTTCTACCTGTTCGGCGGTGGGGGCCTGCGCCGCCTGCAGACGCACGACGTCTCGTTCGGCCGATTCCCAGTCTCCCGATCGTGCCTCGGCAATAATCGCCTCGAACGCCGCGCGTGCTTCGTCCGACATCTCGCCGGCAGCATGGCGTTCGGCCACGAGTTGGGCATTCTTCTCGAGCCAGTCCGTGTTGCGCGCGGAGATGGCCGTGCGCAGCGTCGTGGTCAGACGAAGGTTATTCGGCGCGACCGTGGGCTGTCCACAGCCGGCGAGACCTAGCCCTGCAACAGCGGATAGCACGAGCAGCGTACGACGCGCTCGTCGACCGCACGACGGTGGAGAAACCTTGGCGTCGATCATCAATACTCCCCTACCAGATCTCCCTTGGCACGGCTGGAGAGCGCGGCCCAGGTGAGTTGATTGATGTAGTCCGAAATAAAACGCACGCTGCCGTCTCCCAGCATCACGTTGCATCCACCGGGATGCTGGGCGTACATCTGGCAGACGTGACAGAGAGGGCTGTTCGGCGGATGAATGGCCGGCGGATCCTCACTCTTGGCCGGACCGCTGTGTACCTGCACGAGCGTCGCGGCCGAATCGCATTCCGAGAAGGCGAATTCCTCGCTCGGGCAGACCGAGGCTCCCGGCACCACGCCGACCCAGGTCTTGCTGCTCAGCACCGAGTGATGCTCACCCAAGAAGACCGTGTTGCTCAGACCATCGCTAACGTCGACAACACGCGTGCCCGAGTTGCGATAGAGGGGGCCATCGACCAGCCCGAGATAACGGTCGCGTGCGACGCCCCACGGCTCCTCCTGCCCCACATTCGCCACGTAGTGCGAACGGGCAAAGTTCGCGAGAACGTTCCCTTCGGCGTCCTTCACGTCGAAAGAGGACTGTTCTCCCGTCGCCGTGGGACACAGATAGATGGCCACCTTCGTTTGAGCCGCCGCGGCGTTCTCGGGCGCCCAGCAGGGGAGCTTGGCATCGAAGGCGAGCTGCACTGTCTGCAACTCGACATAAGGCAAGATGAGCATGCCCCAGGCCCAGCCTGGCCCGGCGTCGCGCGTCGCCGGGTCCGGCTCGCCGTGTACTCCCCCGCCACCAGTCTGACTAATGTAGGCCGAAGGAAACGAGCCGAGCGCCTCGTGGTAGAGGTGCATCGCCAGCCCGATCTGCTTCAAGTTGTTCGAGCATTCGGCCCGGCGGGCGGCCTCGCGCGCCGCCTGTACCGCGGGGAGCAAAATGGCAATCAGCATCCCGACGATGGCGATCACCACCAGTAGCTCGATCAAGGTGAAACCACCCCTACGCAGCCAGCGAGACCCCCTCATCGGTGCAAAACTCCCTAGAAAACCGGCAATCAAAACCAATTATTATGGCAGTGTAATAATTGTTTTTGATTAGTCAAATACTTTTGTTTGTGAAATCAACACCAGGGCGGCGATTGAGGGGGGCGAGCGAGAGAGAGGCTTGAAAATGAGATTAATCCAGGAGTCCTACCAGAACTGGTGTGTCCGGTCGGGCGGCGCTCCGGTAGGTTGCAGCGCGGCTCCCTGCATTCGAAGCGGAAGCTGGGCCGTGAGCACCGATATTCGCGGCGATGAATTGTGCTTCCTGTCCCCTTTTTGAAACTGCTGACAAACTCCCTCAGTAAAACAGCGAGCAAGGGACTGTCGTTCCGGCTGCTCGCACGCCACGAAGGAGATCCGCGTGATGCGAAGACGAAAATCAACTCTGCTGGCAATCGCCACCTTCGTGACCCTGAGCCTGACGGTCGTCGCCACGCGAGCCGAAGAGCCGCGCAACCCCTCCACGGCCGAGACCCGTTGCGTCGGCCAGAAGATCGAGAACTTCTCGCTGCACAGTGCGCTGGGACAGAAAGTCTCGCTCGATGAATTCGGCGACAAGCAGGCGATCGTTGTCGCGTTTCTCGGGGTCGAGTGTCCGCTGGTGAAACTGTACGCCGGCCGGCTGAACGAGCTCGCCAAACGATACGACGAGCGCGGTGTCGCCTTTCTGGGCATCGATTCGAACGTGCAAGACACGCTCACCGAGGCGGCCTCCTTCGCACGCCACGAGCAACTCGTGTTTCCCTTGCTGCTGGATCCCGACGGCGCGGTGGCCGAGTCGTTTGGCGCGTCGCGCACGCCGGAGATCTTCGTGCTCGATCGCGAGGGGGTCGTGCGCTACCACGGCCGGGTCGACGATCAATTCCAGGTCGGCGTGCAGCGGCCGGCGGCCACGCGCGAAGATCTCGCCGAGGCGCTCGACGAGCTGCTCGCGGGCAGTGCAGTCTCCGTGGCCGAGACGGCGTTTCAAGGCTGCCGCATCGGTCGCACGAACAGCGTGGCCACGGAGAACCCCTCGTTCACCTATGCCGAGCACATCGCGGGGCTACTGCACAAGCGCTGCACCGAGTGCCATCGCAATGGGGAGATTGCTCCCTTTCCGCTGCTGACTTACGACGACGCTCAACCCTGGGCCGAGATGATTGCCGAAGTGGTGCGCGAACGCCGCATGCCCCCCTGGTTCGCCAGCCCCGAGTACGGCAAGTTCGACAACGAATGCCAGTTGCCCGAGGACGAGCGCGAGATGTTGCTCACCTGGGTCGACGAAGGTTGCCCGCCGGGGGATCTCAGTCAGGCGCCGGCACCGCCGCAGTTCGTTGAAGGCTGGGGCATCGGCGAGCCCGACGCGGTCTTTCCGATGAGCGACAAGCCGTTCCCGGTTCCGGCCACCGGCGCGGTTCCCTACGAACACTACGTGATCGATCCGCACTTCACCGAGGATAAATGGATCTGGGCCAGCGAAGCCCGCCCTGGCCATCGCGGCGTGGTGCATCACATCCTGGTCTTTGCCGTTCCGCCTGGCGGCAGTACCGCCAACGAGTTTCTCAAGGGACGCCTGATCGCCGCCTACGCGCCCGGCGTGCCACCGCAGGGGCTCGAGCCAGGGCGGGCGGCGTTCGTCAAGGCGGGCACCAAATTCGTCATGCAATTGCACTACACGCCGAATGGCCGGCCGGCCGAGGATCTCAGCCAACTGGCCTTCCGCTTTATCGACGCGAAGGACGTCACGCAGCAGGTCGAGTCGGGCATGGCGATCAACTTTCTGATCTCGATTCCGCCCCACAAGTCCGACGCCACGTTCAACGCGAACTTCCGCTTCCCCGAGGATCGGCTCATGCTGGCCCTGACGCCGCACATGCACCTGCGCGGCAAGGCCTTCCGCTACGAAGCCGAGTATCCCGACGGCACGAGGGAAACCCTGCTCGACGTGCCCAAGTACGATTTCAATTGGCAGATCACCTACCATCTGGCCGAGCCGAAGTTGATGCCCAAGGGGACGCGGCTCCGCTGCACGGCGGTGTTCGACAATTCGAGCGAGAACCCGAACAACCCCGACCCGTCGAAGACAGTCAATTTCGGCGAGCAGACGTGGGATGAAATGCTGATCGGCTGGTTCCAGACCGGCAGCGTGACGAAGCCTTAGCTCGTAGGTCAGGTACGCCGTACCTGACCATGCTCGACGTGGCCAACTCGATCGATCGTCAGGTACGCCGTACCTGACCTACAAAACGCCGTCGTGCCGTTGTGGTAGATCAAATAAGGTGAATCACGACGACG